>JANMWU010000731.1:0-7743 GCA_031380785.1 Gemmatimonadaceae bacterium | reverse complement strand
GTGACGCCGCCGCCCGTGCCAGTCATCGAGCAAAAGCAGGCGCAGGTAGCGCCCGTGAAAAAGAAGAGCATCCCGCTTGGACTCATTCTGATACTCAATGCGGTACTGATTTTTGCGATTTTTCTGATCGCGTATTTCGTGTTCCGGCCAAAACCGCAGCTGGCAGGTCAGGCCGACAGTGCCGCAGCTGACTCAGCGGCGGCAGCTGATAGCGGCCGAAAGAAAGCGCTGGTCATGCCGAAGGCGCCGACAATCACAAAGCCGACCGTGCCCACCGTGCAAAAGCCAACGCTGCCGACGGTTCCAAAGCTGAAATAACGACCGGGGCGCGCAGCGATGCGCGCCCCGGTCGCCTGGTTCGTTTCAGCGTAATGCGATCACGAGCTCAAAGCGGGCGTCGCGCAGATCCGCAGGAACTGAAACGGCCAGATTGCGTGCGCGACCGACCGACTCCCACGCGCTGCCACTGCGCTTGATCGCGAAATACATGTAGTCGAGCTTCACCGGAACGCTCGCCGTCGGCTGCGCAACATGAGTGAGCTCAAGTCCGGACAGTGCCTGCCGGATCAGGTTATCCACGACATCAGCTGAGCCGACCTTGCAGCCACTGAGCACCCTCTGCACGAGCTCTGCCTGCCGCATCGGCGCGCTGACGGCAAGAAACCACTGTGGCGCCGTGAGCCACGCTTCCTGCTCGACTGCGACGGCGTGAACGGCGGGCCTCACCGGCCGCAGCGGCAGCGCCACCGCCGTTTCCGGTACAGCTGTTTCCAGCAACTCGAGCAGCACCACTTCCAGCGCACCGAAGCAGTCGCCAAGCCGCGAATGCTCATACGTCGGCAGGCGCATGTTGGTGGTGGCGAATGTTGTCAGCGCGCCGGTGAGCGTGAGGAGTGCCTCGAACAATTCCGATGGATGCGCGCTGCGCACCTCATGCATGTGACGCAACCGGGGCAAATGGCCGTTCAGTGTGTAGAGCAGCCAGAAGCTGGCCACGTCAGTCACCGAGAAATCGGCCAGTCCCTGATTGCGCTGACGTCTCGCGCCGGAAAGCGTGAACGCTTTGGCCGATACGCGCTCGACGATGCGGTGCAGCATGCCGGAGAGCACCGTGCTCGTTGCCACCTGCAGAACCGGCGGAACGAAGGTCGGTTCCATGGTGACTTCGCCGGTCGGTGCGCGCAGCAGGCGCGCGATCGGAATCACGACGAAGCCTTCCGACGATTCACCTTCAAGCAGTAACCGGAGATTGGGGCGCGCGATCTGGATCGGCCGCTCAGCGAGACCGGTGGTCTCGTCGCGCGCAAGTTGCTCTTCGGCGCGCCAGCGTGCGGTCGCGGCAGCGCCGGTACCGAGGGCGAGCTTGCCGGACACGTTGCGGGCACCCGGCCGGTACTCGGCAATCGCCACCGACACCAGCATCGATGTCTGGTCCTGCTTCCACGACCCTTCCAGCGGACGTGGCGGCGGCGGTGGGTCTGACGACGGTGCATCGAACAGCAATCCGTCGGGAAAGCGTCCCGCGAGACCGCGGATCACCAGCGATCCGGCGGTAAGCGATTCACGATCGATGTCGAGGTGCGTCAGTCCCCACGGAAAGGCGGTCAGCGCGCCGATCTGTATGCGGACGATTTCATCGAGGTAGCGGTCCTGCGCCTGGAGATGCTGCGGCGTGAGCAGCGTCCCCTTGGACCACAGGACGAGGTCGAGGCTGGGCATGGGTGGAACGTAGACAACGATTGGTGCGGCGCCAGCGATCGCACGTGGCGCGTCGGCCGAGTAACGCCGCTAGCCCGGACAGGTGGTGAGTGTGCGAGACGGTTTCCCGCGTCACACTCTCTGCACGTCAGCCAGTCGTCCGTTCGCCTTCCTCTCCCGGGCTCCCGGAGGCCCTGCAATGCCACCTGAGACGATGTCCGCACTTCCGAACGCTCCAACGACGGCGCTGCTGAGTGTTCACCGCAGAGCGACGTTCGTTGGCAGCAGCGTGAAGGAGCTCGCCAACACCATCGCGATTGTCGACGCGATCATGCCGTACTTCCCGCTGTCATGCCATGTGATCTCGGGATATCTGGACAGCGAAGATCTGTATTGGAAGGTGTCGTATCACTGGGATCTGCTGACGTCGATGCTGGAAAAATTTTCCGCGCGCGCGGAGACGACTGGCGACGATGGCGTCACTGCAGCATCCCTGGTCAAGGTGCTGGAAACGGTCCCGCCGATTCCGCCGCGCGGCTACGCTCTGGACAAGGGACTCGGCATTCCCGCAGATCACTCCTCTCACCAGCAGACGCTTGAGCGGCACGGCGTACTGGCCAAGGTGAAACTCGATGCGCGCGAGCTTTTCATCCGCGGCGGCGTCGTCACGCCCAGCCTGGAGAAGGATCCGCCGAAATTCGAGAAGCGGTACTGGCTTTCGATTGCGCGGGTTGCGAATCCGAAGTTCGGTAAGCACCGCACTGGCTTTGCGCTGGATATCGCGGGGGCGAATTCGGAGACCACTCGCGTCGCCAGGGCGCTTGGCGCTTCGCTGGTGTTCAACGAGTCATCGCACGTGCATGTGGAATTCGACCCAAAGAAGATGAAAGGGCAGTTGCTGTCCCGAGCGTCGGTACCGGACGGATTGCGGTGCGGTGAACGGCCGCGACGAGCCTGAACGGCTTGCGCGGCCTTCGGCCGTTACCGGGCCGAATTTCTGCGTTCCCCTGACGACGCGAGCCGGACGCTGCGCACCCACATCCATCGCCCGCGGGACACGAACGCATGCGTGGACTTGTTCGACTCGGTTCCGCAGCGCATACTCTCGCCGTTCGGTCGACCGGTCGACGCTGCCCGCGACTCGAATTGGAGTGGGCATTGGTTCCGCGCGTGATGTGATGGCAAGCTGCGAGGGGCGCTTGTGCCTCATGTAGTGTTGTGCTGTGCAAGTGTCACATCACGTGGGGAGTCGTGTCCCGAGCGCTGCCTCGTCCGGCGAGTGTCGCGCCGTACCACCTGCCGGGACTCGACCAGGAAATCCCGAATGCCGTATCTGATTCAGGGCGGTGCGCGGCTGTTTCGTCACGACACGTGCAAGGAGGTTGTGCAGATCGGCCCGATCAGGGTTGCGGTCTCAGGCAGTAACCTGCTGCCGATCATCGATGCCCTGACGCACTACGAAGCCGTGGTGGGCGATGCGGCCGAACGCGAGGCCGCGCTCTGCTCCGTGATGTCGAAGTGCCGGAAGTGGCACCGTGCCAAAGCCGCCAAGGTCGCCGCATCCGCGGGCAATCCGGATGCCACCGTTCAGATGCGGAAGCGCGCCGTCACCGCCCTCCTGAATGAAGCTGTCGCCGCGATGCTCGGTGCAACACCTGGCATAGCGCGCGCTTTCGACACGTACGCCGCGCGCAAAGAGCGTGGCCATTTCGCCACCCAGCCACTGGCGGGCGGCTACGCCAATGAACGCACGGCGTATGTGAAATCCGGCAAGGCACGATCGATTTCAGGAAGCCTGATTGACGACCTGGTGAAGGATGCCGATCCGCGTGTCGGGCCGAGCCTCTCGGCGCCGAACAAGGCGAAACTGGCCAATCAGTACGGTGCCGGAACCGAAGCGCACCGGTCGTTCGATTCGCTGACGGAGAAGGACTGGCAGAAGATCGAGAAGATCGCGACCGAACTGACCGGTCGGATGCTCGAGACGAAGTACATGACGCGACACGAACGACTGAGTTC
The DNA here is from genome assembly GCA_031380785.1 of Gemmatimonadaceae bacterium. GTDB lineage: Bacteria > Gemmatimonadota > Gemmatimonadetes > Gemmatimonadales > Gemmatimonadaceae > JACMLX01. Next base: position 4,026 of record JANMWU010000731.1, on the reverse strand, counting down.
CATGCTCGAGTCGGATGGCGCGGGCGGACTGCGCTTTCTCGTCGGCCTGCGCCCGGCGGCGGCGGCCGGCAATGGTGTGTGGCCATACGCCATGGATGAATGGGGCAACATCTACACCGCCGACGATCGCACCGACGAAGCCCTCGACGGCTACGCGCTCTTCAACCACTCGTCGTTCACGGCTGGCGACAGGGTGGTATGCGCCGGCATGCTGAAGATCGATGTCAACGGCAGATTAGTCCAGATTGACACGAATAGCGGTCACTACAAGCCGACCAATGCGCAGCTCAAGGTTGTGGTCACGATCCTGCGTGACGAATATCACGTCGATTTCTCGCGTTGCGAGATCATCACGATGGTGCCGCAGGTCGTCTGGGGCATCGGCGAGATCGGGCGATTCCTGAGCGATCAGGTGCCGCTGCCGCGGCGCTACAACAAGCCACTGCCGCAACCGCCGGGAAACTGACGCAAACGTGGCAAGATGCCCGAAGCGCGGATCGCGGAGATTCGATGCTCGTACGGCCACGATCGCATGAAGACGCTGCCCGATGGGACGTCGGAGCCGGCGCCGATATCTGACTTTGAGCGCGACAGCCGCGCAGGTCCTGGCCGTTGGCAGGCGAAGCGATGTCGATGGCGCGCGCCATCGATTCATCGTTCGGTGCGGCGAAACCGCAACCCCTGCAGCGCAAGCGCGTCGGCCAGCATACGCATCGCTTTCGGTCCCAATCCATGCAGCGCCTGCAACTCGGCGGGCGTGGTTCGCGTGAGATCGGTCATCGAGCGCACTTTTGCTTTCGCCAGCGCACGCAGCGCTGGCCCCGGAAGCCCGCGAGGAAAGGCGTCGGCGTTCGGATGTGTCGCGGCTGACTTCACGGGCATCCCGGCGACCGATGTGACGGTCGTCTGCTGGTGTGGCGCAGAAGTGACCACTGACACGCGTGTCAGAACGGTGAATACTCCGGCGGTGTCACGCCGTTGAGCCGCAGGTATGGCACCGTCTGGCCGAGCGTCCACGGGAAGTGGTCGAGCATCTCGAACAGGAAGCGATAGCGCGGCATTTTCATGTTCATCATGGTGACCTGTTCCATCAGTTGCGCATCGGTCACACCCTGCAGCATCTGGATCGAGTGATCCATGGCTGCCACCGCGTAGGCACGGAGCGCTGCCTTGTTCCGGTGAATCACGGCCGTGTCACCGAAGCTCGGGGTGTTCATGGAACCGGTGATCGCCATGTGGGCGATGGCCGCGTCACTTCCGGCGGCGTGCTCAATCTGTTCAGCGAAGGAACGGACGCCTTTCGTGGGTCGGAATCCCATCATCGAATCGGGCGCAGCGTCGATGTAGCGAAGTACTGACGCCTTGTGCGACTGAACGACGGCCACGAGCACTGACTTTGGAATTTGTGCCGCCGTGGTTCCCGCGAAGACGGCAAATGCGGCAAGCAGGGCAGCGAAGCGTATGGAACGCATAACGAACTCCGGTTGGTCGAAATCGGTGACGTGCAGAACGCCACCAAGCTGGACATCGCACCACGAAGCGGCAAGCGATTTCGTGATTATGCCGGCCGCCGAATCGGCGGCCACGTCGCGGAAATCAGGGGCTCCACGTGTATTGCTTGCTCACCGTTGCGCCGCAGAACGCGCCGGCGACCGTCGCCGAGTGCGCGGTGCCCGACGTGCTCACAACGAGATCGACGGCGCAGGGGATGGCGGGTGCGCTGCTGTTCGCGAGTGCCACGGTGACATTTCCTTTGACGGTGAGCGTCTGCGGGTCCGACGGCGTGCGGCTGACGACGGCGTAGCTCCCGGCAATCGCCAGTCCGGGATCGGCGGTGAGCACCAGCGTCTTGTTGTCGCCGGTCACCGCGCAGGCCGCAAACGCGGTCGTGAGCCCGACCGTCAGCGAACCGGTGCCACTGGCCGGCAGTGTTCCGGTCAGCGCACCGGTGGTGTGCGCTGTGCCGCCGCTCGGACAGTTAAACGTGCGGTCGACCGTCGTTGGCGGAAGCATCAGCGCGGCCAGCCCGAGATTTACCGTGGCCGGGTTTCGGATCACCTTGCCGGCCAAGCCTGGATTTAATGACCCGATGGCAATCGCGGCAGGAATGGCCGACTCGCCTGCGCCTTGCTGCTGGTCGAGTGCAGTGAGTGTGATCACGCTCGGTCCGGTGCCGGATCCCGAGCTGCCGCATCCGACAATGGCCGAGAATACGAGGCAGCACGCGACGTGAACAGCCGCAGCGGGTCTTGAAATCCTCGTGGGCAACATCGGATCACGCGGGGAAGGGGAAACGAATCCGGCGGCTCGCTCGCGCCGTCATGCAGGCCGACCGAGGTCCGATCGCGAGTGCTGCGAATCACCGCGGCGCGCCGGATCGAGATGACGTCGACAGGCTTGCCGCGGCGACGGAAACTACATGGCAGAACGGGGCGTGCGCGAGCATACTCCGGTCATGACCATCAATCCCGCCCCGGCTGACGACGCCAAGCCGACCATGGCACAGTCGGCGCTGGCCGAACTCCGTGACAAGCTGCAGTCGACCCTCGGCGACGCCTTTACAATCGAGCGGGAGCTCGGTGGATCGGGGATGTCGCGCGTGTTCGTTGCGACGGAAGCCGCGCTCGGGCGACGGGTGGTGTTCAAAGTCATTGCGCCCGAACTGGCGGAGGGCATGAGCGCGGAGCGTTTCGCGCGCGAGGTGCGGCTCGCCGCGCGACTGCAGCAGGCCAACATCGTGCCGCTGCTCACGGCGGGAAATGCGCGCGGAATTCCGTACTACACGATGCCGTTTGTGGATGGGGAGTCGTTGCGGCACCGCATGCAGGCCGGGCCGGTGCCCGTGCAGGAGGCGACCAGCATCCTGCGCGACGTGGCGCGCGCGCTTGCCTACGCGCACACGCATGGCGTCGTGCACCGTGACATCAAGCCCGAAAACATTTTGCTGTCCGGGGGCGCAGCGGTGGTCACCGATTTCGGCATCGCGAAAGCCTTTGACGCTTCGCGAATGCCATCTCGATCGAACAGTGGCAAGACCACCAGTGGCATCACGCTCGCCGGCGCGTCGCTGGGCACGCCGGCGTACATGGCGCCGGAGCAGGCGCTGGCCGATCCGCAGGTCGATCACCGCGCCGACCTGTATTCGTGGGGCGTGATGGCGTGGGAGCTGCTGGCGGGGGCCCATCCTTTCGCGAAATGGAGAACGTTTCAGGCGCTGGTGGCCGCTCACGTGACTGAGGCGCCGGCCTCGCTGGCCGCGCGCGTGCCGGGCCTGCCTCCTGGCCTTGCCGCGATCGTGATGCGCGCCTTGTCGAAGGAAGCGATTGACCGGCCGCAGAGCGCGCAGGAGATCATCGCAGCGCTGGACGATCTGTCGTCAGGCTCACCCGGTCCGACACCGACGACGGCGGCGGGGCCGCGGTCTGACGTTTCCGCGCGCTGGCCCTTGGTTGTGGCAGCGATTGCGGTTGTCGCGGGTCTTGTGGCGGTGCTGGTGCTGCGTTCGCGATAGGGGAATGAGCTGTTTCATCCCGGAAATCCGCCTGAGAGGGTGACCCTCTTTCCGGAGCACCGAATGCGCATTACCCCACTTCTCGCAGCAGCCATCCTGCTCGCCGCCTGCGGCAAGAAATCTTCACCGACCGATCCAGGCACGCAGCTTTCGGCGGCCGGCATTTACGTCTCGACCGCCGGCGGCTCAGTGGTTGTGTTTCCGCTGACCGCGTCGGGAAATGTGGCGCCGTCCCGCAAGATTTCCGGCGCGTCCACCGGTCTCTCGCTGCCCATCGGTCTGGCTGTGGACAAGAGTGGCAGTCTTTACGTGGCCAATCGAACCGGCTCAAAGATCACCGTGTACGCACTTGGCGCGAACGGCGACGTCGCTCCGACGCGCGCGTTGACGGACACCGCGATGAAGTCGCCGCAGGCGGTCTATCTCGACAACACGAACGATGCTGTGTACGCCGTCACCTGCCCGAACTGCGGCGGCGGAGCCGGCGGCGCGACCGGGATGTTTCACTTCGCCGC
>JANMWU010000707.1:0-2125 GCA_031380785.1 Gemmatimonadaceae bacterium | reverse complement strand
GAATCATTCTTCCAACCCATCCAGTCGCCACCAATGCGGGACAGGCGCCGGAACGGCAGTGCGCCACCCGCCGGCTGCTGCACCGAAATTGTTGGCGTGCTGCCACCAGTCATCGGCAGCGGCACAACGAAGATCCGATTGTTGACCAGCGCCAGCACGCGATTCCCGTCCGGCGAGACCTGCAGTTCACTGGCCTGCGTGGGTTGCGCAGTCGGGCCGGCGTTCGGCTGCTGAAATCCGGTGACCTTGAGGTGTGACTTGCGATCGGTGCCGTCCCATCGCATCGACACAAGGCCGTCAGCGGGCTCAAAAATCCAGATGCGCGTGCTGTCTCGCGTGAAGTGCGGGCGACCGGCGTTGGTCAGCGATGTGATGTATGTCGCAGCACCGCCGGACGCCGGAATCCAGACCAGATCGGTGATGACGAGGTTCGGGTTGATCTCATCGTTGATGATGGCGCGCTGCGTACGCGGTGCCCGTGCGCTGACGATGCGCGATCCGTTTGAGGAGTACATGATGTCGTCGTAGTACGCCGCCTGCGTCGTCAGTTTCTCCGGCTTTCCACCGGCCGACGGCACACGCCAGATGTCGCCGCCATCTTCAGTCCACGACACGTATGCGATGTACCTGCCATCGGGCGACCAGACGGGCATGTGCTCGCCATCCGCTGACGTGGTGACACGCTTTGGCGTGCCACCTGGCAGATCGACGGTCCAGAGACGATCGAGTGCGGAGAATGCGAGACGCCGGCCGTCGGGCGACGGGCGTGCACCGCGGATCTGGCGCACGGTGAGCAGGGTGTCGTTGATGGGATACTCGAACTTCACCAGATCACCGATCAGCTGATCGACGTCGGCGGTGAATGGGATCGGTGTTTGTATGCCGGTGGTGACATCGAGCTTCCAGATCTTGCCATGGTGCGCGAGCACGATCGCCTTTGAATCCGGCGTCCACGAATAACCCGGCAGCAGATCGCGCGAGCCGCGCGACTCGATGTCATCGCGCTGAATGTCGTGCGCCAGCCACCGCTCATCGCCTGAGGATAATTCGCGCAGTTTGAGTCCCGTCACGGCCATCTGTCGCGAGGCATACGCGAGATACTTGCCGTCCGGCGAAATGGCGGGACGGAACGCGGTGCCGAGGTTGAGCGTGCGGGTTGCAAGGCGACCCGTTTCGCGATCGTACATTACCACCTGCGTGGTGCCCATCATCTGGTTGTATCCGGCCGCACCGGTGCGCGCGCCGGCGTAGATGTAGCGACCATCAGGCGAGACCGACGCTCCCATGAAGTTCAGCGGTGCTGCGGGCGCTCCACCGCGCACAGCTACTGGCGGAGTCACGCCGGTGAGCTTCAGTCCACTGCCGCCGCCGACGTGATACAGCCACAGGTCGCCCCCTTTTGACGTGACGACATACTGGCCGTCAGGCGTGAAATCGGGCGAGATGAAAGCCTGCGCATTGCCGCGCGTGAGCGCTCTGATATGGGTGCCATCGGGATTGACGAGCCAGAGATTCTCGCTGCCCGAGCGATCGCTGACGAACACGATCGACTTGCCGTCCGGTGCGAATCGCGGCTGCCCGTCAAATCCTGAACCGCTGGTGATGCGCGTGGCCGCTCCGCCGGTGGCGGGGATCGTATACAGATCGCCGAGCAGGTCGAACACGATGGTGCGGCCATCGGGGGAGATGTCGAGCGACATCCACGTCCCTTCATCGGTTGTGAAGCGCAGCGGGCGAGTGGGAATCAGCGGCAGCTCCGATTCGGGCGCCGTGCGATGCGTGGTGTCGGGCGTGCCCTGCGCGCCAATCGCGATCGGCAGACCCAAGAGCGCCGCAGCCAGCGCGCGGCGGACGAGTGAAGCATGAAACACGAGCGCTCCGGAGAGAGGGGTCGGGTGGGGACATAGCACGCGCTGCGCCGATCGGCAATCGCGGCAATCGGAGCGTGATATGGCCCAGAGAGAACGCCGACGTGCCTGCAAACGCTCTACGCCCGCCGGCGTACTCTCGCCGCATTTGCCCCCGACCGCTCGGGGGATGACCTTTGCGCAGCCCACCGTCCCGGAGACTCCGCATGACCCGTCGAACGTCCTGCCTGCGCCACGCCGCTGCGGCACTGCTGGCA
>JANMWU010000838.1:0-1615 GCA_031380785.1 Gemmatimonadaceae bacterium | reverse complement strand
AGTGCTGTCGAACGTCGCTAAAGAAGAGGCGCGCCACTACACGTTCTACCGGTCGATCTTCAAGGCTGTTCTCGAGCGCGATCCGAACAGCGCCATGATTTCGGCGGCCGAGATCATGCCGTCGATCGACATGCCCGGCATATCCATGCCGCATTTCCGTGAAATGGCCGATGTGATCCGACGCGCCGGGATCTACGGACCGCGCGACTATCTCCGCATTGTCGAAGAACTGATCCGCTTCTGGGCCATTGAAGCGGTGACAGGGCTGGACGAACTCGGACGCAAGGCGCAGGAAAAAATCATGGCGGTTCCGGCGCGATTGCTGCGCGTTGCCGACATGATGGAGACGCGCAGTCGCGCCAAGACCTTCTCGTTCGACGTGGCGTTCGCGCTTGAATTCGCAATGGATTGATGGCGTAGCGGTGCGATGCGGTGCCAACTTTTTTTGCTAGGAGCATGATGCGATGATGCATACATGGCGCAGAGTTTTTGCCGTTCTGGCGTTCGCGTTGCTCGCCGCCAGCTGCAGTGATTCGTCGATCGACACGGTCGTTGCCGTCGATCCCGGCGTGTCGGTCGGCGGCCTGACGTTCACCCTGGCGGGCGCAACGCTCACCGCCGTCAGCGCGACGCTGCCAACACCGGATGCATTGCTCGCGGCGCCGGTTGTGGCAGTCAATCGCGTGCCGACCGCCACGCAGTCCGCCACCATCTCAGTCAGTGCCGCTGAGCCCTTTACGACGGTCCTGATTCAGCCCGCCGGCAGCGCATCCTACCTCCGCGTCTTTCTGCCGGCGCAGACGACGCTGATCGGCATCTCCGTCGTCACGAGCCCCGGCACCAGTGCCGCAGCCACTGCGGTCAATATCGGTGTCGGACTCGGTGCACGCGTGTCGAAAACCAGCACGTTGTCGCTGCAGCTGGCCGCCAACTGACGTCGCGGGTCAGACCCCGCGCAGCGGCACTGCCACTCCGGGCAGGGCGCGGAGCGCCAGCGAGCTGCAAAACGTCGATGTAAGATTTGGTATCCTGTGTATTCTTGATGGTGCGACGGCTCCCGGCCAGCGCACGCTCCTTTTGTGACGTCGGAGGCGGGATGCGGTGGTCGGTGATGCGGCATGCCGGGGCGATGCTCTGTGTCACGGCGGCTGTGGGAGCATGCGGCGGCGACACGCACGTCGAACCTATCGATTACGGAACGACGCTGGCTGACGTGCGGATCGACGTCCTCGGCGCGCGCGACTTCACGGCGCCCGCGCCACTGCCGATTCCAGATCCCACCATCGCCCTGCCTGAAGTGCAGGTCGACTCCACACAAGGGCCGCGATACAGCTTTCCCGTGACGGTGCGGACGGCGGATCGTTGCGACACGATGCTGCTGCTGCCGGAAGGGGCATCACGCTACGTCGGCTTCGTGAGGACGCCGATCGACGCGGCCGTGACGCAGGTGTGGACGGTGACACCCCGTCGCCTGGCGGGCGCCACGCCGCGGGCCGCACGGATGCAGATCGCGATCGCGTGCGCGGGCAAGATCTCGCGGCCCGTCACCGTGCCCGTCCCGTTCTTCTGATCGCGCGCGGCGAACGTCGGCGGCTACGGCAGCGCCCGTATCGCC
>JANMWU010000667.1:0-4206 GCA_031380785.1 Gemmatimonadaceae bacterium | reverse complement strand
TCCTCGCGCAGGATCTTCGCCACAGACTTCTGCGAAATGTGCATCCCGGCGTCGCGCAATTCGCGCACGAGACGTGGGGCGCCGTAGCGCCGTCGACAGCGGAGAAACGTGGCCCGCACCACGAGGCGCCGCCGTGCCGTCGCCACCGCGCGCACCGTTGGGGCGGCTGCGGCCCGTTGCACCGACGCGTAATAGCCGCTCGCACTCACCGCGAGCGCGGTGCACATCAGCTGAATCGGATACCGATCGTCATGGGCCGTGATCGCGGCGTACCTGTCGCTCATCGCGACTCCCTCGCGAAGTACGCCGCCGCACTTTTTAAAAAACTGTTCTCCTGCTGCAATCGGTGGTTCTCGCGCTGCAGCCGTCGCAGTTCCTCTTGGTCGCTCGGCAGGCGTCCCTGGCCGGGGAAGACGTCAGACAGCGGCACGTCCTCGCCCGTCTTCAGCTGATGCGCCCACGAGCGCAGCATGTCGGCACTGACATCCAATTCACGCCCGATTTGCTGCACACTGACGCCCTGCACTCGTCGGTCCGCCATCCGGCGCACCGCTTCCGGCTTGAACACCGCCGTGAACACACGGCGTGTCCGCGTCGCCTGCTTGACCGGCTTCTTCATCCAGACACCTCCGCCCCGAACATAAATCGGGGCTAGCTTGGTGTCCGTCAGATGGGGTCAGGCCCAGTCATTGGCGAGGGTGGCACGCGCGCCATCCTTCGTAGGTGTGAGCCAGACAAGCCACTCGTATTTCTCGGTTCTGTCAAAGACAGCCCGCGAGGCGGTGGCGTGAAGCGCGTAACGCGTACCGCTTGACAAGTTCAGGCTGAATTTTCCGTCTGCATCTGTCTTGGCCGATGTTCCGGAAAGAGAAATGCTTTCAAGAAGCCCGGCGGCGCTGAGGATCCTTCGAGCCTTCGATTCCAGCTCGCGTTGCGCGCTCGCGAGGTGCAGGCTGTCGGTATACGCACGGCGCCAGCCGTCCCATCGACTCCGGTCTCCGGTACCCGGGTAGTCCGGCAGGTCATACGCCAGCTTCCACCGCTGCCATCCCGCGGCTGAACCAGCAGCGTCTGCGAAGGGCGCGAGCCGATTGCCCGCAGCAATGACTTTCTTCTGGAGGCTATCGTAGGATGCTCCGCCCGCGAGAAGAGGTCGCGCGCGGGCAACCTGCCCTGCGGCAGCCTTCCTCAAGGCCGTCTCGCTGAACGCGCTCACCGTGACGAGTGCGAGCTTGTAACTCTGACCACCTCGCGTCGCGATGAAGACGTCGCCGTTTTCGCTGACCTCGGAGGTGCACGCACAAATTGCTGAGAGAGCGCAAATCGCGACGAGGTTCGGGGCACGCATATGCGGAAAAGTTGACGGTTAGGTGGCCACAGCCCTGAGCAACGGCAGTTCTCAGGCGTACTATGAAGCGCTGCGCCACGCAAGACACCACTGCACGGGGTGCTAGGTACCGCCGCACAGAATTCATCAAAACGTTCTTGATCGCTGTCTGGACTGCTAGCGAATTCAGCGCCTCCGTGATCATTTCAGTGTGCGCATCATGCGACGCCATGATCGCATCCGTGAGGGGTGCGATATGAAGGAGATGCTTCGAACTGCGCCGCTGTGTTGTTCGCCAGCGCCTGCAATCTCCCTTGGGAAAGGCGGGCTTTGTGTTGTTCCATCGAGCCGCGGAAGCAGTCAGCGCAGCCCCGCCTGATCCAGCTTCCCCGGCGTCGCCGGCTTCACAGCCCCGGGCGAGCTGCCCTGCGGCGGGACCATGGCCTGCCTTCTCGACGATGGCGCTCGCTTCGATCGCGCTTTCGGCGGCGTATACGGCAGCGGCTGCGGGTACGTGCGGCGCTGCATTTGCGGCCCGCGGATCGCCGCGTTCAGGTCCGGCCACGAAATCAGTGGCGCCGAGATGACCTCCAGCAACGCCAGCGCGAGAGGAATCGCGATCACCAGCAGATAGCGCGTCGGGATCGACGCGATGTTGGCCGGGGCCGATGGCAGCCGGCCCAAGCCGGGACCACCATCCTGCAGTGCTGGTGGCAAGGGCGGAAGTGCCGGCACGGCCGGCGGCGTTGGCGCGGGCGGAGGCGGTGCCAGCGTTGCGATCGAGATGCCCTGACTGCTCATGACACAACCTCCAGGCGGACAGCGGTGGCGTTGTCGGGACCGCCGTGCATCAGCGCATGCTCCAGCAGCTGCGCGGCGTCGGGAGCATCGAAAACGGTATCCAGCATGTCGTCGCCTCCGGCGGCGGCGAGCACGCCATCGGTCACGAGCAGATACACATCACCGGCGAAGGTGACATCGGTCAGATCGGCGATCGGCTCAGATGGCAGATCGGGCAATGACGCGCCCACCGCGCAAGTCAACCGTGACACCGATGGTCCGGCGCCATTGGTGACGAGGATTGAATGATCGTGACTGATCTGCTTCCACAATCCATCGCGCTTGCGATAGCACCGTGAATCACCGACATGCGCCAGCAACACTACGTTCGGCGCGAACAGCAGCGCGGTGCAGGTCGTGCCCATTCCAGCCTTCGTCGGATCACGCTGACCGGCGTCATTCAACTCGCGATGCGCATCCGCGATGCATTGCACCAGCCCATCGCGCAGCGACGCCGGCGAACAATCGACGGCCCAGCGCGAAACACTGGTCGCCAGGCGCGCTGCAACACGACCGCTAGCCTCGGCACCGCCCTGATGGCCACCGAGTCCATCGAGTACCGCCGCGAGAAATGGCCGTCGCAATTCAGACGCGGACCATTCCGCCTGCGTGCTGCTGTCACGCACCGTGACGTCGCCGAGGATCGCGATGTCTTCGTTGCGCGCACGCGTCGGCCCGCACGCCGACGCCGCGGTGGCGCGCACGTGTTGCGGGACGCTCACGGAATCGGCTCCACGCGGAACTGCAGGTCGCCGAGCCTGATCTGACTCTGCGATGGGTCGACGATCTGACTGCTGCTTGGGCCGATCGGCTGCGACCAGCGCCCGTCACTGCTGATCCAGGTGCTGCCGCGGCCGGCGAGATCAACGATCGTCCAGCCGCCGGTTGGCGTGCGAAGGAACTGACAGTGCCGGCGCGATATGCCTTTGTCATGAAAGCGATCGAGCATCATGGCGAACGGACCTTCAGCCCGACCGACGATCGTTTCGTGATCTATTTCCAGCGGCGGAATCGGTGTGCCGTCGGTCGGTACCAATCGCAATCGTCGCGCGAGGACTTGCACAGTTGTGCCGAGCGCTGCGTGCGCGGGTGCCGCTGAAACAGGAGCCGGAGCGTTCGTCCGTCGCGGCGGCGGCATTATCGTCGGTATCGCGACCGGCGCGATGCTCGGCGTGGCGGTGGACGCTGCCGCTGCAGGCGCAGCGGAAACGCGCGTCACACTGGCCGCGCCATGCGTGATGCATTTCTCGCCCGGTTTTGACAGCGCGCTGCAGGTCGGGCAGGCTGCGAGCTGCTTGCCGCACGTATCGCAGAACGATCCGTCATCGGGGATCTGCACGGCACAATGCGGACACGCGGCGAGGGTCAGCATGCGTTGCCTCGCGCGTCGAATCCGGTCGGCACATCGCCGGTGACGATGGTGCGCCGCTCTTCGGTGGTCACGCTGGCAAGATTCTGACTCAATCGCGACGACAAGCGGGCGGCGAGCCGATCGCGCATCGCGCTCACGAGCAACTGCGCCATGCCAGCGTTGCGGCTTGGCAGCAGCTCGGCGGCACGCGCGCTATGCAGCAGCACGCGCAACGCGTCCTCCGCTTGCGGCGTCACAACGAGACCTGCGCTGCGCGCAGTCTGCAGCGTGATGCGATGCACGTCGTCGGGGCTGTAGTCCTGCAACTCAAGCACTGTGCCGAAGCGGCGGCTCAAGCCATCATCGAGCTGCAGAAATGAATCGACGACGTGCGGATATCCGGCCACGATCATCACAAAGCGACCTTTCGCATCTGCCAGATGCGGCAGCAGTTCGCGCACTACATCGAGTCCCTGTGGCTGACCGAGCAACCCTGACACTTCATCGAGAAAGAGCACGCCGCCGATGGCACGTTCCACCAGTTCGCGCACGGCCTGCGCTGCGGCGCCCTGAATGCCCTTGATCAACTCCGTGCCGCGCACTTCTTCCACATGCGGACGTGGCAGCATGCCGAGTCCGTAGAGCAGTGATCCCATCATGCGCGCGACGGTTGTCTTGCCGGTACCGG
>JANMWU010000663.1:0-1591 GCA_031380785.1 Gemmatimonadaceae bacterium | reverse complement strand
CGGACTTGGGGCGTCGAAGCGAAGTTTGGCCCCAGCGAGGACAGTTTTCGTCGGATTTGCAGACCCATAGCTGTAGCTATGGGGCAAAAAGCCGGCGAAAAATGGACCGCTGCGGCCAAACTGCAGCCGACGTTCCCCAAGTCCGACAGACTCCTAGGCTATCAGCCCACGGCTCGCCCGGCGGCGCATGGCGAACACGCGTCGTCATGAAAACCAGCGCGATCAAAGTTGGCGAACGGGTCTCGACCCTGAGCGCAGCGGGTGTTCAAATGGTAGGTACGAATGCAATTTCAGCTGGTAGTTGCGGCGTGCTGCGCGACCCGTCAGACCCAACGCTCCGTGTCCAATCAGTGCAGATCCGGCTCGACACCGCTGCCCGTTGCGTCAACCTTTACTCCGGTCGCGTCTTTGCCTTGTGAGATTGAACTGAATGTGCTACTCGGCTACCGCCAGCTTCTCCGCAGGTGCGTTCCTGCTCGGGATCGGGACACTGACGCTGAGGTCGGCGATGGCTGCGCATCAGCCGCAGGCATTGCCATTCGCGGCGATCCCGCTGCTGTTCGCGGTCCAGCAGTTGATCGAGGGCGTGATCTGGCTGACGTTCCGCGTTGATGCGCCGCTGCTGAACTCGGTGATGACCCACGTGTATTCATTTTTCTCGCACGTGCTGTGGCCGGTCTACGTGCCCGTGGCCGTTCTGCTGATGGAGCCAGCAGGGTGGCGTCGCCGAGGGTTGATCACGTTCGGTGCGGCCGGCGCCGCGGTCAGCGCCTATCTGCTGCTTGTCCTGGTGGCGTTTCCAATCATCTCGCGACCGACGGGTCAGCACATTGAATACGTTTCACCGCATTTCTTCGCGGCGATCACGATGATGCTGTACCTGCTGTCGACGGCCGTCAGTCCACTGCTGTCCTCGCACCGCATGGTCGTTGTCTTCGGCGCTCTGGCGCTACTGTCGTTCGGCGCGGCCTACACCTTCTATACGACGTGGTTCATTTCGGTCTGGTGCTTCTTCGCGGCGCTGCTGAGCGCGGTGGTCTATCGCCACTTTGGCGTGCGCGAGCTCGGACGCCGTCGATCAAACGACAAGGGCTTGTCTGCGCACCGTTCACAGGAGGCATGAATGCTGACTCTTCGCGATGAAAGCAGTGGCCTTGTCCGCTCCCCGATGGATCAGGTCTTTGCGCACCTTGACGATCACACGCGACTGTCATCGCACATGAGCGAACGGTCCTGGAGGACGGGAGGCGGCCGGATGGAAACTGAAATCGACGAAGGCCGAGGACAAACAGTCGGGTCCCGGATCCGACTGTCGGGTCGGGTCTTTGGTGTTGAGCTGTCCGTGGAAGAGATTGTGGTCGAGCGCGATCCTCCCCGCCGCAAGGTCTGGGAAACCACGGGTGCCCCGAAGCTTCTTGTGATCGGTCAGTACCGAATGGGCTTCGATCTGTCGGCCCAAGGGAATGGTTCGATGCTTCGCGTCTTTATCGAATACGCGCTGCCGGAGCGCGCGCCCGCGCGTTGGCTGGGACGCCTGTTCGGCCAGTACTGCGCAAGATGGTGTACCCAGCAGATGGTCGACGACGCTGTC
>JANMWU010000641.1:0-1757 GCA_031380785.1 Gemmatimonadaceae bacterium | reverse complement strand
CTGGCAATCGTATGCTCGCGCACGAGCTGCACACCACCGAGAGTCCAATCACCAACCATCGGCAGGCGCGCATCATCCGGCCCGCCGACGCGCGGTCAGCGCGTGAGCAGAATGATCAGCAGAAGTGCGATGATCACCGCCGTCGTGCTGATCACGATCCTCTCATCGCCGCCGGCCAGAATCTGGTCGGCCACCTTTTTCGCTGATGCGTCGTCGAGTGCCGCAATGCGATTCGCGACATCGTCAGGGCTCAAACCCATGCTGGCGGCGACAGCGAGCCCATTACCCGACGTCAGCGCTGACGTCACCAGGGAGCGGTTGCTGATCGCGCGCGAAGCCACGGCGGCGTCGAGCGCGGTGACATCAACGGTGCTCTTTCTCTGGGCTGAGAGAGGCGCTGCCAACGTGATTGCAGCGAAAGCTGCGATGAGAGAAGTCGAGACGAATCTGGACAACGGAACTCCTGTTTCGATGTGATTGTGATAGTGGAATCAGCTGCGCGCACACCTGATCTCCGACGCAAAAAAGCGCGGGCGGCCACTGTGGCCGCCCGCGCCGTCAGAGTCACCGTGCCGAACCGCGGCGCAGCAGGTTCACCACTGCAAGCAGCACAACCGCGCCTCCGAATGACACGAGCAGTGCCGGCATGCTGAAGTTGTTCTGATTGATCGTGCCAACACCGAGCATTGGCGAGATCAGCCAGCCTGCGATCATCGCACCGACGATCCCCACGACAACGTTCAGTATGAGACCTTGCTGCGCGTTGGTTTTCATGACAATGCTTGCGAGCCAGCCGATGACGCCGCCAATGACGAGCCAGATGATGAGATTCATGATCCGAGGAGCAAGAGTGTGATGGAGCACGCGCGCGCTGTTCCGGAATTGCCGGCATCAGAGGCCGGTTCGACGGAGCGATTGCAATGCGCTGAGGGCGTCGCCGTGCGAGTCGTCGGCGCTAGCTGCGGCGCACGCGCATCGATGCGGGCATGGCGATATGACAGCCGGTGGCTTCGCCGACACGTCGCAGCTACGCTGCTGCCGTGCCCGACCGTGTACCGGTGTCGCTTCCAAACATAACACAGTGCAGCGCAATGCATGGCTCAGCAATTCACCCGCGCCTGACCCGATGCCGCTCCGCACGCCCGTGCGCATTGCCGGATCAGATCGCCATCCCGATCACCAGCCGCTCCCAGCTTGGCTGACTATTCCGGTTTCACGGCCGCCGTCCGCTTCGCCTGAAATACATCCTTCATCTGACTCGCGATATCCACCTCGCCCTTCATCTCGTCACCCGCCACAACCGCCGTCATCGTCAACGTGATCGGATTGCCGTTGTACGCAATCGAATACGAAAACTTCACGGTGTTGCCGGTCACCGTGCCGTCCAGCGGCACGTCGCCTGCCTCACGCTTGACGGTGCCGGTGAGCTTCTCGCCGTCCTGCTTGAGTATCAGGCGGAAATTGCGTGTACCACCTGGCGTATTCATCGAGGCGTCCCAATCGCCGGTTACTGACTGGGCGGCGGCGGCGGCGATTGCGAAAAAACTCATCGCGAGCGTGAGCAACAGCTTCTTCATCAGCCATTTCCAGGAAAAGTGATTGCGTCGCCACGCAGTGTGATGCGGGCCTTGTGAATGCTACCTATTTCCGGCGCGACGCGTCAGTCGACCGATGCAGTCAGTACATCGTGCATCGCCTGCAGTTCCGCACCGCTGATCACTCCGTCTCGACGACACGACGCGTGCAGGTGCGGCGAG
>JANMWU010000563.1:0-8919 GCA_031380785.1 Gemmatimonadaceae bacterium | reverse complement strand
CGGCTCGAGCTCGGAGAGTGCCGTCACCTGCGTGCGCTTCCCGTCGCGTACCACCCACGACAACGTCGAGTAGTAGTCCAGCACACCCTCGATCGAATACACGATCTGATAGTTGAGCGGCGGTTCCGGATGCTGCGGCAGTCCGCCCACGAACAGCTTCACACTGTCCACGGTGTCCAGCGAGCGGATGCCATGCTCAGCGAGCACGTTGATCATGCCCGGTGCGAGGCCCGTGTCGGGAACGACTGTCACACCTTTCAGCTTCGCCGCCGAATCGAGCGCCTTCTGCTTGAACACGATTTCCGTGTTGCCGCCGAGATCTGCAAAATGCACTCCGGCCTGTATTGCCAGCGCTGCCAGCTCGCCGTTGAAGTAGTACGGGATAGCGCTCAGCACCGCGTCCACCTTTCCCATCTCGGCCAGCATCATTTCGCGGTCACGGACATCGATCGCGACCGGGACCAATCGCGGATCGTCGGCCGGGAGGAACGCCGGCAGGGTCGAGACATCGAGATCGGCGAGCCGTACCTCACTCACTCCAGCGCTGCGAAGAAGATCAAACGCGCAGGCGGAACCCTGCGCGCCGCGACCGAGAACGAGAAAACGCATATCGAAATGGAAGAGACTGCTCGCGCACCGTCATGGCGCAGCGAAGCAGGCGGAAGAGCCGGGGCAGGGTAGTATCTGCGGGAGTCCGGGGAATTTACCGGGTCTCCACGAGTTACGCGTTCCACATCCGGATCCGATCCCGCAACTGCCATGCCCTCAAGCGCTTCCGACGACTTCCAGCGCCACCTCCTCACCTCGCCGCCAGCCATTCACGCCGCGCTCAAGGCGATGAAAACGATCGCAGTCCTCGGCATCAAGCCCGCTGAGACCGACGCGCCGGCGTTCTACGTTCCGGAATACACACAGCGGGCCGGCTATCGAATCGTCCCGGTACCGGTCTACTACCCGAAGATGGTGAAAGAGCTGGGCGAGACGGCATACCAATCGCTGCGCGACATCCCGTTCCCAGTGGACGTCGTTCAGATATTCCGCCGACCGCCGGACATCCCGCAGCACCTCGACGACATCCTGGCCGTGCACCCGAAGCTGGTTTGGTTGCAGCTGGGAATCCGCAACGAGGAAGTGGCTGAGGCGCTCGCGAGGGCCGGTATCGACGTGGTGCAGGATCGTTGCATGCTCGTCGAGCTACGCCAGATGGGCGCGTGAGATGCGGGTGGTGAGCAGTCGATCGGCGAGAGAGAATACACACCCGGATTGCGCGTATCATTACGTGTCACCCGCAGTACCTTGGGTGCACTGTTGTTCCACGCTTCGAGAATGGCGAACTCCTCACATCCGGGACCTGCCCATGCGCCGTGCCGCCTCGTTGGTTCTCCTTTCAGTACTCTCGACCGGCTGCTATCACGCGACCATCACGACTGGTCGTCCACTCAGTACGACAACCATTGAACAGCCGTGGGCCCTGTCCTTCATATACGGCTTGGTGCCCCCGCCGACCGTCGAGACGGCATCGAAGTGCCCATCTGGAGTAGCGCAGGTTGAGACCATGCAGTCCTTTCTGAACGGCCTCGTCAGCGGCCTCACATTCGGACTGTTCACGCCGATGACGATCAAGGTCACCTGCGCAGAAGGCGGTCGCTCGGCCGCCCCCGCTATTCGCAGTCAAGGGGATGCCGTGAAAGCGATTTCAGCGGCAGCGGACATGGCGCGGGAGCGCGGTACACCCGTCCTGGTACGCTTCTAGTCTGTCGCGCCAAGCGGCCATCGACGGAATCAAGGGGACAGAGCTTTTGATCCGTTCAAGTGCTCTGTGCCCTTGATCGGACGCCAGGCTCGCGACCAAGAGCGGGGGCCCGTCGACCATGCGACGGGCCCCCGTTGTACGTCGAAGGCGCGCCACCGAAGGTCGCGCTACTTCGCCGCCGACACGCGGAAAATCGTGCCGCCGGTGTCGTCGCTCACCAGCACACTGCCGTCCTTCAGTACGGCAAAGTCCACCGGTCGGCCCCAGCGCGATCCGGTTTCGCCCTGCCATCCGGTGATGAAATCTTCGTAGCTCACCGGTTTTCCATTCACCACGCGAATACGAACGACCTTGGCACCGGTCGGCGTATCGCGATTCCAGCTGCCGTGGAATGCCACCAGCGCGTCGCCGCGCATGTTGGCCGGGAACTGGGTCGCGTTGTTCAGGAACGTGATGCCCAGCGGAGCGGAGTGCGCCTGCATGCGCAACGCCGGCGCCTCAGTGCGATCGCAACGCGCCTGGTTGTGATACTCCGGATTCGGAACCCTGCGGTCGTGGCAATAGGGCCAGCCGTAATCCTTGCCGAGTCGCAGCAGGTTGATCTCTTCTGCCGGCAGATTCTGATGGTCGGGTTCCAGATTGTCGCGCTCGTGCTGCGTGACCCAGATCTGTTTCGTTACCGGATGGACCGCCATGCCGACCGCGTTGCGCAGGCCGCGACTGTACACGCGACCATGCTGACCATTTTCATCGTACTGCATCACAGTCGCGCGCTCTTTCGCGGTTTCAACGCAGATATTGCAGGTGCTGCCGATGGAGACATACATCTTTCCGTTGGCGCCGAACACAATGCTGCGCGTCCAGTGATTCTTGCCCGGATCGTAGCGGTTCAGCTGCTCCGGCGTGCCGGTGGGAATGCCGTGATCGTCGAGCGCGAATCGTACCACGCCGCCCGTGTTCGCGACGTAGAACTTCCCCTTATGGAACGCCATGCCGTGCGGGCGATCGAGACCAGACAGCACCACCGTCGTGGAGTCCGCGACGCCGTCGGCGTTGGTGTCCACCAGACGCGTGATCGAATTGAGTCCCGGCGTGCTCACGTACACGCTGCCATCCGGCGCGACGATCATCGCGCGCGCATTCGGCACGGAGGCGTATTTCGTGATGGCGAACCCAGTCGGTACGCTGAGCTTGCCGTCGTAGGTCGTGGTCCGCGCCGGGATCAGCCGGCTCGGTGTCGTGTCGAACGACACGCCCGGCTCAGACTGAGCTGCCGCGGCGACTGCGCTCCCGACAAGCGCTGAAACAACTGCGAAGGAGAAAACCAGCGTGCGCATCGCAAACCTCGTGTGATAGCTGAATTGGCGCCGCTGTGCACCGGCGCGGAAAATCTGTTTCGTCAAAGCTCAATCTGCGTGCCAAGTTCCACGACGCGTCCCGGCGGAATACCAAAGAAGGCCGTCGCCGAACGCGCGTTCCGCACCATGAGGATGAACAGCTTCTTGCGCCAGCGCGACATGCGCGCGGGTCCGTCGGGCAGGAGCTGCTCGCGGCCGAGGAAGTAGCTGGTGGTGCCAGTCGAACAGATCAGGCCCGAACCGCGCGCGTTGGTCATGATGTCACGCATTTCAGGCGTCTGCATGAAACCGTAGTTCGCACGCACCCGCCAGAAGCCCGCGCCCATCGCCGCCACGTCCACCCGCTTCTCGCCGTCCACATACGGCACCGGCAGCGACACCACGCTGAGCAGCACCACCTGCTCGTGCAGCACCTTGTTGTGCTTGAGATGATGCAGCAGCACCGGTGGAATACCATCGATGTCCGACGTCATGAAAACCGCCGTGCCAGCCACGCGCACCGGTTCCTTGCGCTTGATGTCCGACAGGAAGAGATCTGTTGGCAGCGTGCTGCGACGCAGCAGCTGGCCCAGCGCTTCGCGACCGCGCTTCCACGTGGTCATCAGAACGAACAGCGCCGTCGCCACCACCAGCGGCACCCAGCCGCCCTGCATCACCTTGAGCACATTGGCGCCAAGGAATGCCAGATCGATGATGAGGAAAAATCCGGTCAGTGACAGCGCCTGCCACTTCGGCCATTTCCAGCGCAGCACGCAGATTTCGTAGAACAGCAGCGTGGTGATCGCCATCGTCCCTGTCACCGCGATGCCATACGCCGCGGCCAGCGCGCTTGACGACTTGAAGCCAAGTACGACAAGGATTGTGCCGATCGCCAGCAGTGTGTTGATCTCGGGGATGTAGATCTGTCCCGATTGCTGCTCTGACGTGTGCACGATCGTGACACGCGGTGTGAAGCCCAGTTGCACGCTCTGCTGCGTGAGTGAAAACGCACCGGATATGAGCGCCTGGCTGGCAATGATTGCAGCCATCGTCGCCAGCAACAGCAGCGGATACTGCAGTACCTGTGGCGCCAGCGAATAGAACGGATTGGATCGCACTGTCGCATCTGACATGATCGCGGCACCCTGCCCGAAGTAGTTCATCAGCAGGCAGGGAAACACCAGCAGGCCCCACGCGAGTCGGATCGGCCGCTTGCCAAAGTGACCCATGTCCGCGTACAGCGCCTCGGCACCGGTGACGGCCAGCACCACCGCACCGAGCAGCACGAATGCCTGCCATCCGTGCGTGATCATGAAGCCCAGTGCGTACCACGGCATGAGCGACTTGAGTACCGCGGGCTGCTTCATAATGTGCGGCACCGCCAGTGCGGCGATGCTGATGAACCACACCAGCATGATTGGGCCGAATGCCTTGCCGACACGATCGGTGCCGAATCGTTGCGCCGCGAAGAGCCCCAGCAGCAGCACGATGGTCACCGGTACAACTATCCGTTCAAGCCCCGGCGCGATCACGATCACGCCTTCCACGGCGCCGAGTACCGACACGGCGGGAGTGATGATGCCGTCGCCGTACAGCAGTGCCGCGCCAAAGAGCGCCAGCGCGACGACGCGTTTCTTCTTCTTATCGTCGCCAAGGACACCGCCGGTTTTCTGGAGCAGCAACGCCAGCAGGGCGAGAATGCCGCCCTCGCCGCGGTTGTCGGCGCGAAGGATGAACCCGATGTACTTGATGCTCACCACGCAGATCAGCGACCACACGATCATCGACAGCACGCCGATCACGTTCTGGGGTGTTGGCTCGACACCATGCGCGGCGTTGAAGCATTCCTTCAGCGCGTACAGCGGACTGGTGCCGATATCTCCGTAAACAACGCCGAGCGCGGTCAGCGTGAGCAGCGCGAGTTTCTTTCCGGTCGCGGGATCACCGACGTGGTGGTGATTGCTGGCAGCTATGGCGCTGTGCGTGGCAGTATTGGTCGGCAGCGCCTGATTTGGCGGCGCGGCCGGTGACGCTGAAGCCGCCGGTGCAGGGTCGGCGGGAGCGGTGCTTCCGGACGGCACTGGGTCTGCCGACGCATCAGAACTTCCCGATGCCGGCGACGCCGAAGGTAAAGGTTGCGGTTCAATCATACGGAATGCCACGCACCGCTAAGCCGTGCGCAGCGAGACGGAAATGGCGCCGGTCCGCAAACGCAGACCACCGCCCCTACACGCACAACGCCGCCCTCTGACTGCCGAGGCGGCGCTCTGTCACGCCCTGCAAAACAACAATATCACTACGATTCAGAAGCTACTGACCCCGGAGTAACGGGGTAGTGGCGGGGGCGATTTACCGCCCGTCGGCTCTCGCGCTGTCCTTGCTCATCTCGATCAGTACCTGATCCCAGCGAGCCTGCTGATCAGCCGACAGGCGACTGCGGATGACGCCGCGGGCGGAATAGCGAACCGAGTCCAGCTGCGGGCGGATTGGCGCGAGCAGGACCTTCATGCGCTCGTTCCGCGAATCCAGGAGTGAATCGAGCATACGGCGCTGTTCCACGCTCAGCTGCAGCCGGTCGGCCAGCTGCGCACGGGACGTTCGCTGATTTCTGGGCCAGTCCCGCCGCTCGATGGCGCGGTTGGCCGTGAAGCCCAGCGCTCCGCCCACCAGCACCGCACCAAGCAGGAACATGACAGCTTGCGCCTTGGTCCGCTGGATCGTGGTTGACATCTGCCCGTCAGTAGCGGAACAGATCCGGAACGGTCTTCTCGCGCGGCGAGTCGCTCAGCGGATGGCCGGCCGAGTCGAGCGGCGTGGAGAACGCCTCCACCGCAGCTTCGTAGGCCAGGCGGTCATCTGATGATGACGTGTGCCAGAGGCCCCATGCCGTGAGCGCGATCGCAGCCGCAGCCACCAGTCCGCCCAGTTTGCGCCACTGGGCAAATGGCTCCCACCACCCGCCGATTGCACCGAAGCTGCCGCTGACACCGGTGCGCTTCGTTGTCACGCCGTCGGCCAGCACGCGGTCCATGATGCGCGACTCGAGGCCTTCCCAGTACGCCGCATCAGCGGGGGGACGAAGCAGCGAGCGCAGTTGCAGAGTCACCGCGGGATCGCGGTCGAAATCATCGGATTGCATCGGTGTACTCATCAGGCCGGACGACGCAGCGTTCCGAGAATGGATCGCATCGCCGCTCTGGCATGGTGCAGGTCGGATCGGGCGGTGCCTTCGGGAATCCCGAGTATCGCGCCGATTTCGGCATGCTTGTAGCCCTCGACATCGTGAAGCACCAGCACCGACCGTTGCCGGTCGGGTAACTGCGACAACGCACTGCGAAGACGATCGTGCAACTCATCCGCTTCAGCCGGATCG
This sequence comes from Gemmatimonadaceae bacterium, assembly GCA_031380785.1. GTDB lineage: Bacteria > Gemmatimonadota > Gemmatimonadetes > Gemmatimonadales > Gemmatimonadaceae > JACMLX01. The sequence continues at coordinate 2,456 of JANMWU010000563.1, read as the reverse complement.
CGGAACGGGCTGGCATGAGTGTCGACCAGTTCGTCGGTGTCCCGCACTTTCCGCCGGCGCGCGAGATCCAGCGCGGCATTGCTGATGATGCGGTGCAACCAGGCGCCGAACGGCTGATCGGGCCGGAAGCGACTCAGCGCCCGATGCGCATGGAGAAAACCTTCCTGCACCGCGTCTTCGGCGTCTTCGTGCGAGAGCAGGACAGCGCGCGCCACTGCATACGCGCGCTGCTGATGCCGCCGGACGAGTTGTGCAAAGGCTGACGTGTCGCCGTCCTGCGCAGCCAGTACATAGTTCCGCTCTTCCTCACGCGATGCCGCCAGCACTTCGGCTGCGGTCGGTGCATCGGCCGCGGCTCCGGAAACACCGCGCACCGGCTTACGAGACACGACGACCCGCCGCGCCGGAACAGGCGCAGAAGCTTTCGAAACGAGTTTCAGAGCGGCAGGAGGCATGGCAACGGTGGTGAGTTGCCACTGGTACGCACCCCGGGTTCGCAGCGTTGCGGCCGAGCCGCGCAGCGCCACTGAGCATCAGAAACCCCGGGGCACCGGTCACGTTGAGACCCCTACTTTGGCGTCTCGGCGGCGGCCTTCTCGCCCGCTTCGCCGGCAAAGCTGGCGTTGGTGATTTTCACCACCGAGAACAGGATGATGAAGACGGCGATGGCGCCGACGATCAGTCCGGTGTACGCCGCCTTGCGGTCACTCGGCGGGGCAGCATGCGGTACGCTCATGATCTCACTCCGGAGAAAGAACAGCGGAGCGACGTCGCGTCGCCCCGCCAGCCGTGCCTGTGGGTTTTATGAAACGCGGACCGTGTTCATCACGTCGTTGCCGGCGATTGAATTCACCACGTCGAGGCCTTCGGTCACCTGCCCGAACACCGTGTGCACACCGTTGAGATGGCGCGTGTTTGCTTCACTCAGCACAATGAAAAACTGACTGCCGCCGGTGTTCTTGCCGGCGTGCGCCATCGACAGCGCGCCCGGTTTGTGCTTGTGCGGATTGCCATCGGTTTCGCACGTGATGGTCCAGCCTGGACCCCCGGTGCCCACTTGACGATCGCCAGCCGGCAGATCGCGCGAGAGTGGGTCGCCACCCTGCACAACGAAGTCCGAAATCACGCGGTGAAATTTCACGCCATCGTAAAATTTGTCATTCGCGAGCTTCTCGAAGTTCGCGGCTGCCAATGGCGCCTCTTTTTCGAACAGCTCAGCGACGATTTTGCCTTTGTTTGTTTCGAACGTGACGGTCTTGGTCACGGTATCTCCGGGGAACGGTGTTATCGGCTGCCACAGGCGATCTGAGCCGCGGCGCACTGTGTGTAATCTACGCGATTCCTGACTCCAACGGGCCCGCTGAAACGGCCCCTCAGTGATTGATTGGCGCAGACGGGCAGATCGGCCGCAGCGTACACACGGCGCAGCGCGGCGAGCGGGCGTCGCACACCTGACGACCGTGCCAGATGAGCAGGTGCGCGAGCATCGTCCACTGCTCGCGAGGAAAAAGCAGCATCAAGGCCGCTTCCACTTTGATCGGATCGCTGTGCTTTGTCAGCCCGAGGCGGTTCGCCAGGCGGCCGACGTGCGTGTCAACCACCACCCCGTCGTTGATCCCGAAGGCGTTGCCCAGCACGACGTTGGCCGTCTTCCGGCCTACCCCGGGCAGCGCCACCAGTGACTCCATCGTGGACGGGATCTCGCCGCTGTGGTTTGCGACCACCGCCCTCGCCATGCCGATCAGGCTCTTTGTCTTGGCCCGGAAGAAGCCGGCCGACTTGATCAGTTCTTCCACATGCTCCGCGGTCGAATCGGCCAGCGCGGTGGCATCCGGATAGGCGGCGAACAACGCCGGCGTCACCATGTTCACGCGCTTGTCGGTGCACTGCGCGCTGAGGATCGTGGCGACGGTCAACTGGTACGGATTCGTGAAATCGAGCTCGCAGTGCGCAGTCGGATACAGGCGCGCGAGTTCGCTGTAAATCGCCAGCACGTGCGCGCGCAGGACCGGGCCCTTGAGCTGCGGGAATCGCGTGCGGAGTACGATGCGCGCGCGAGTGCGGGACGTCGCCGCGCGCGCCCGGGTCACGCGTGCGTCAGCGCCGCATCGCGACGGCGGCGCGCATACGACAGCACATCATCTGCGCCACGCGTGTTCAGCACGTCAGCTGCCGCCAGCCAACCCTTGCGCGCCATCGAAATGCCGAGCGCAACGTGATCGAGTCCGGCGATCGAATGCGCGTCGGGGCCGAGCTCCACCTGCACGCCGGCGTCACGGGCGGCGCGACACCAGTGCCAGTCGAGATCCAGACGGTGCGGATCGGCGTTCAGCTCGACCGCCACGCCAACTTGCGCCGCACGATTCAGAATCGCGGCGAGATCAATCGGATACGGCTCGCGCGTCAGCAGCAGGCGGCCGGTGGGATGGCCAATAATCGTGACGTGCGGGTCATCC
>JANMWU010000558.1:0-4792 GCA_031380785.1 Gemmatimonadaceae bacterium | reverse complement strand
TCGCTGCCCACGCGCAATGTCGGCGAGTCGGGCGTGCGCAGCGACGGGTGCTCTAGCTCGAGATCCTGCAATTCGCGGAAGAGCTTGTCATACGCGACATCGCTCATCGCCGGCTGATCGAGCACGTAGTACTCGTAGCTGGCGCGGGTCAGCTCTTCCTGCAGTCTGGCCGCGCGTTTTGCCAGCGCGGCGTCAACAGACGTGGATTTGGTCGCCATGGTGCACGTGTCAGATGAGGTCGACGACGAATCTATAGCCTGCCGGAGCCACGGCTGCGCAACCCGCTCCAATGCAGTCGGGCATGGAACCTGCCCGGAGCTGTAACCGTATTGGAGAAACCCTACGATGATTCCAGTGGAGGCATTGAATGATTTACGAGGATGATGAAGTGACTGAGGATGCTCACGGCGATTCGAATGACTCGGGGCGCGACGCCGGCACGGGCACGGTGGCGTTGGCCGTCCTTGCCGGTGCCGCGATCGGTGCTGCGGTGGCGCTGATGCTTGCGCCGCGCAGCGGCCGCGACACGCGGCGTGTGATCCGCCAGCGCGCCGAAGGACTCCGTGAAACAGCCGGCAATGTGCTGGACGATACGACCGACGAGCTCAGTCGCGAATTGCGACGCCGCGGCCGCCAGCTTCGACGAAAACTCGATCGGATGGCCTGATACGGCACAGCGGCGAGACCTCAGGGGCTCGCCGTTTGTCGCGCGCACTGGGTTGTACTCCGCATTCCGCATGCGGGCATTGGTGGATCAGCGAAGCCGTGCAATCAGCTGCGCGCATTCCTGCTTGTACTTCGCGTCCATGAATTCGGTATTGGGCATCCGCGCCACCGCGTCGCAGTTCGCAATCGCCTTCGGTTTCTGATCTGTGTCGGCGTAGACACGGGCGAGGTCGAGGCGGTGCGTGATCCGACCCGGATCCTCGGCGGTCGCGGCTTCCATGTATCGGGTCGCGTTGGCCCAGCTGGCCTGGTCAAAGACGCGACCGCCGAGGAAGTTGCGCGCGGCGAATCGTGTGAAGCCGCTCAGTCGCATCACTTCGGCGTTCCACACACCCAGCACGTGCAGTGCGCCGGCATGCTTCGGCTCGATTTTGAGCGAGGCAAGCGCTTCGTTCCGGATCTCAGCGGCGTAGCGCACGCGATCTCTCGCGCCCAGAGCGAGCGCTGTTTTCCCGAGAGCTACCGCCAGCATGAAATGCCCATCAGCGCCGTTCGCGTTGGCGGTGACGGCGCGACGCGCATACCCTTCCGCCTTCGAGTAGTACGCTGTACGCGCCGTTGCGTTCGTTGCTGCCTCACCAAGGTCGGCGCTCTCGCGCGCGGCGCGCCACAGGATTTCGTAGCCGGTGGGAGCGGCGACGAGTGCGGACTCATACCGGCCGAGTGCCGCGCTCGCGTTGAGTGCAGCGCGGTCGCGTTCCGCGAGCGCAATTACACCCGTAACGGCCTGAGCACGGCCGCTGGTTGGGTGGAACAGCATTGATGACAGCAGCGCAGTTGCCGCGATGGAGCGCTGCGAGCGTAAGCGACATTTGAACGGCATTCTTTCGGGGATCAATATGGTTTTATCGGTGACGCACCTGAACTGTACACCACGCCGCTCGGCCGGTTTCGCGACGTGATTCTGCGCGACCTGATTGAGCGGAAACGCGATGGCGGACGGCTCACGTTCGACGAGATGCGCGACGTTGCCAACGCCGCAGCGGCTGGGTCAGTGCCCGACTATCAGCTGTCAGCGCTGCTGATGGCGATTTTCTTCCGCGGACTCGACGAAAATGAAACGAGTTCGCTCACGCGTGCGATGCTCGCGACCGGCAGTACACTCCACCGACCGGAGGGCGCCGCGCCGTGGATCGACAAGCACTCCACCGGCGGGGTCGGCGACAAGACATCACTGATTCTTGCGCCACTGCTTGCGGCGGTCGGCGTTTCCGTGCCGATGATGTCGGGCCGCGGGCTTGGCCACACCGGCGGCACGCTCGACAAGCTCGAAAGCATACCCGGATTCCGTACCGATCTGTCACTTGCGCGCGCCGAACAGCAGTTGGCTGCGATCGGCTGTGCGATGATCGGGCAGACGGCGGAAATCGCGCCTGCCGATGGGCGGCTGTATGCGCTCCGTGACGCGACTGCGACGGTCGAATGCATTCAGCTGATCGCCGCCAGCATCATGAGCAAAAAACTGGCGGAAGGTCTGACGGGACTTGTCCTCGATGTGAAACGAGGAAGTGGCGCATTTCTGCCCGAACTCGATCGCGGACTGGAACTGGCGCGCACGATGATCGCGCTCGGGCGTGACGCCGGCGTGCCAGTCGTCACGCTGCTCACCGCCATGGATCGGCCACTTGGCGACGCCTGCGGCAACGCCCTCGAAGTGCAGGAGTGCCTGGCTGCGCTGCGCGGCGGCGGGCCGCTGGATCTCTGGACAGTGACCGAAGCGCTGGCGATCGAAATGCTGCGACTGGCCAAGCCTGAGCTGTCGATCCAAAGCGCGCGTTCCACGTTGCGCCATGCGATCGAGAGCGGTGCGGCGCTGGAGAAATTCCGTCAGATCGTGAACGCGCAGGGCGGCGACGTGCGAGTGGTGGATGATCCCGCACGACTGCCTCAGGTGCCGTCGGTGGGCGATGTGCTGGCCGACCGAAGCGGCGTGGTTCAGGCACTGCCGCCGCGCCCGATCGGACACACCATCATCGCGCTCGGTGGCGGGCGCACCACGGCGGCCGATGTCGTAAACCCGGCGGTCGGCGTGGTGTTGCGGGTGCGAGTCGGAGATCAGGTGCGCGCCGGTCAGCCGCTGGTAACGGTGCACGCGGCCTCGCCGGGCGCGCTGACGATGGCACGGGAGCGCCTGCGAGGCATCATCCAGCTGGGCGACGCGCCGCTCGCCGAAGCGGTGCTGCCCTGGGTGAGCCATCGCGTGACGATTGACGGAATCGAGCTGTTCAACCCCTAGCCGCTGCCGCACGGTGCGGCGATCTTAGGGGCAGCCGGAGCGCCGTCTCGCGGCCGTGCCTTACGCTTCCGAACGTTCACACCGCACATCTCATGATCAAGCTTCAGGCCTTCGCAGCGCTGGCTGTCGCCGTTCTGGCAGCGGCGTTCTACTTCGGCTGGTTCGTTGCCGTGATGACAGCGGTGACGCCTGCGACGGCCGGAGTGGACAGCGGTTCGTCGAATGTCGCGCGCCTCGCCGTCGGAGTGATCTTCGCCGCAATCATCGCGGTTGGCATAGCGTTCTTCCGCCAGCTCTGGAACGGCGCCAGGCAGCAAAAGCGATAAGCGTGCGTCGTCGCGCTGGCTGGCTGCTGCTGGCCGGCGCGTGTGCTGTATCATCGGCGCTGCGAGCACAGACATCGCGCCCGATTCTTGATGGCGAGTGGGCGGTCCGGCATGTGGACTCGCTCTGGTCGGCTGCCGTTCAACGCGGCACCCGAACCAACGACGGCACTCCCGGCCCGCACTATTGGGTGCAGAGTGCGAAGTACGCGCTGCACGCTGCAATCGATTCGGCCGCAGCGACGCTGCGCGCGGACGGTTTGCTGCGGTATCGCAACCGATCTCCCGATACGCTGCGCACCATTGCGCTCAGTCTGGCGCAGAATCTCTTTCGCGCCACCGCGCCGCACGATGAAACGGTGCCGGTCACCGGCGGCATCACAATCGATGGGTTCTGTATTGCGCGATTGACGCGCATGCCGCCTGCGAGTTCGTGTACGGCCCACAGCGCCACCGCGCCGACCGCAGCGCTGCGGGTCGACAACACGATCGCCTGGTTGACGCTGCCGGTCCCGCTTGGACCCGGTGATTCCGTCGACATCCGTGCGCGCTGGCACTTCAGCATTCCCTCGGAGGCGGCGCCACGTATGGGAAGAGATGGCAGTGTGACGATGATCGGCTACTGGTATCCGCAATTCTGTGTGTACGACGACATCGGCGGCTGGGAAGTCGATCCATATCTGGCCACCGGCGAGTTCTACATGGATGCGGCGGACTACGACGTGTCGATCACGGCACCGGCCGGATTTCTCGTCGCGGCGACGGGAACGCTCGCAAATCCCGGCGACGTGCTCACCGCGGCGGCGCGCGAACGATTGTTGCGGGCCGCGCACAGCTTCGCGGTCGTGACGATTGTGAACGACAGTCTGCGGCGCGCGAACTCGGGCAGGATGCCGGGCGCGACGCTGACCTGGCATTTCACTGCGGACAGTGTGCGCGATTTCGCGTTCTACACGTCGGATGAAGTCACGTGGGATGCGATGGCAGCGCTGGTGCCGCGGGCAACCGGCGGCAGTGACACGGTGCTGATACACGCGCTCTACCGGCCACGCATGCACGACTGGCGTCAGGCCGCTGAGCATGGCCGGCAGAGCATCGAGCAGTTTTCGCGTCTGCTCTGGCCGTATCCGTGGCCGCAGATGACGCTGGTCGAAGGCATCGTGGACGGCGGCATGGAGTACCCGATGCTGACCGTCGTCTCGGTTGGCGGCGATTCGCACGAGCTGCTGGTGACGTTGGCGCACGAGATCGGGCATATGTGGTTCCCGATGCAGGCCGGCAGCGACGAACGACGATTCGCGTGGATGGATGAAGGCACGGCGAGCTGGATGGAGCGCCGGCTGCTGCAGGTGAGCGTCGGGCACGACGACGATGACGATGGAATTCCCGACCTCTATCGCACCGTTACCGGCATGCACGCCAGCCAATCGATGCTCACGCATGCGGATCATTTCAGCAGCGCGTTGACGTACACCGCCGCGAGCTACGACAAGCTGGTGGTGGTATT
>JANMWU010000541.1:0-1794 GCA_031380785.1 Gemmatimonadaceae bacterium | reverse complement strand
GAAACGGTTGAAGGCACTTGCGATCGCATCGGCATCATGAAGCGCGGAAAACTCGTCGCGTCAGGAACGGTTCCGGAACTGCGCACCTGGCTTCGCATGCCCGACGCGCCGCTGGAGCAACTGTTCCTGCATCTCACCGGCGAGCCGGCGTCGCGCGACATAAACGAGGTGTTGAGTGCCTGAGTTCGTGACGGCGCCCGAGCCACCGTTGCCGTCGTCGTTCCGTGCCGTCTCGCTGGCAACGCTGCTCAAACCATTGTGGCGTCAGCGTCAGGTGCACGGCGCAGTTGGTCCGCTCGGTGTGCTCACTGCTCTTTTCGTGACGTGGGCCGGCGGCACGGTGCTGGTGCTGCTGGTGCTGAATTATCTCACCAGCGTGGACACGATCGGAATCGCGATTGCTGGACGCGTGCTCGCACTTTCGCTGCTGAGCATCGGGTCGGTGCTGATCCTGAGCTGCATTGTGACGGCACTGCCCGCCTTCTTTCTCTCGAAGGATCTGGAGCTGCTCGCGGCAGCACCGATTCCGTCATCGACGTTTTTCTTTTCGCGATTTCTGCAGGTCGTGGCGGAAGGTGGCGCGATCGCGCTGCTGCTGGTGGTACCGCTGCTGGCTGGATACGGACTGGCGTTTGGCGGTGGCATTCTCTGGCCGCTGGTGGCGCTTGCCGCGTGGCTTCCGTTGTGGCTTACCGCAACGGCGCTTGGATGTATCGCTGTGTACCTGCTGGTTGCGCTGGTGCCCCCGACGCGCGCGCAACTCGCGTTCCGCATCATCGGTCTTGGCATGTGCGTCGCCGCGATCTACGTCATGCGTCGCGTTGAGCCGGCACATCTCACACAGCTTGGCACGAAAGCGATCGGCGAAGTGATCAAGATGCTCGATGTGCCGCTCACGCCGTGGCTGCCAACCGAATGGGCGGCGCGTGTGCTCAAGAACTGGCTCGACGGCTACTGGGATCCGCAGCCGCTGGCATGGCTCTGGCTGCTCGCGGTTGCAGCGTTAGCGACGGCGTACGGAATCTTCCGGTTGCTCTACGCTCGCGGAATCTCGGCGGTGCGATCGGCGGGTCGCAGCGATCATCCACCGTCGATGTTCACGAAACCGTTTCACTGGCTGCTGTCACCGATGTCGCCGGCGCGACGCGAATTGCTCCTGAAGGAGATGCGACTGCTCGGTCGCGACGCGGCGCTCTGGTCGCAGTTCGTGCTGCTGATTCCACTGGTGCTGGTGTACGTGGTTGGCGTGAGCGTGCTGCCCACCGGAGGCGGTGCCGTGCCGCAGCTGGTGACGAGCATTCTTCCGGTGGTGAATGTCGGGCTGGCGGGCATGGTGCTGGCCGCCGTCACATCGCGACTGGTGCTTCCGACCATAGCGGCCGAGGGAACGATGTGGTGGCTGCTGCGCGCCGCACCGGTGCGCGTGCGCGACATCGTATTCGCGAAGTACTGGGCGGCGACCGGACCACTGTCGCTGATCGCCGTCGGCATCGTCGGCCTCACATCACTGTTGCTCGGCACCGCGCCAATCGTGATGGCGCTGTCGATGGCGGCGGTGGCATCGCTGATGTTCGCGCAGGCTGCGCTGGCGCTCTTCATTGGCTCGATCGATCCGCGATTTGACGCCGAGACAGCGGTGAATCAGACGGTCTCGTGGCAGGGCATTCTGTTCCTCGCCTCAGCGGGTGTGCTGACGATGGTCGTTGCGCTCTCGCTGGCTCCGGCGATGTACTGGTACGCGCGCAGCATTGCGTTCCATGAACCGCTGGTCTGGTGGCTATTCCTGCGTGGCGC
>JANMWU010000509.1:0-2459 GCA_031380785.1 Gemmatimonadaceae bacterium | reverse complement strand
ATTGCGCTGCGCGGTCGTGCCGATCGCATTGACACCCTCACCGACGGTTCACTGCTGATTGTTGACTACAAGACCGGCAAGCCGTCGCACTATCGATCTGATCCGAAGAAAGGAGCGTACAACGGCGGTCGGTTGCTGCAGCCGGCGCTCTACGCCGAAGCAATCGGTAGCGAGATGCAGCGCACCGTTTCGCGATTCGAGTATCGCTTCCCGACCGACCGTGGCGCGAACGAAATCATTCCGTTTGATGCGACGGCACTGCTGGCCGCGCGAAGTATCGTGACGGCACTGGTGGATCACGTGCGCACGGGTCGTTTTCTGCCGACCACTGACGAAAGCGACTGCGCACATTGCGATCACGCGCCGATCTGTCGCGTGCAGCCGAGCGAATTCCGGGCGTCGTCTCCACGCGCGGCCTGGGCCAAGGCAAACGCCGAGTCGCTGCCGGAGTACGCGTCGATGCTGGCCCGCCGCGGTGGCGGCGATGCGGAGGAAAGCGAATGACAGCCGCGCCGCCAGACCAGCCAGCGCGCGACCGCATCGAGCATGACCTCACCACCAACTTGCTGGTCGAAGCTGGCGCGGGCTCCGGCAAGACGACAGCGCTGGTGTCGCGACTGCTGCGGCACATCGTCACCGGCACTCCGGTTGAGCAACTCGCGGCAGTCACGTTCACGCGGAAAGCTGCGGACGAGCTGCGCGAGCGATTCCAGTTGCAGCTGGAGTCTGTCGTTCGCGATTCCAGGGCCGACGCCGAAGCGCACGCACGCTGCTTCACAGCGCTGCGCGATCTCGAGCGCGCGTTCCTTGGTACCATTCACTCGTTCTGCGCGCGATTGTTGCGCGAGCACCCCATCGAGGTCGGACTCGATCCGGGGTTCGAAGAGATCGCGGAAGACGACGAAAAGTCGATGACACGCACTTTCTGGCGCGAGTGGATCGACGGTGCCCGCCGCCTGGACGATCCGGATGTGCGCGCGCTGTATCTATGCGGACTCGACCCATCGGATCTGCACGACGCGTTTGCCAGAGCGAAAGTGTTTCACGATGTGGAGTTCGTGTCGCCCGACGTAAAGATGCCCGACGTCAGCATGTGTATGTCGCGGTTCTCGGACCTGCTCGACTGCGCGCTGGCGGCGCTGCCGTCGTCAATTCACGAGGATGGCCCGGATCGGCTGATGCAGCTGACGCAGCGACTGCGATTTCATCGCAGTGTCTCGGAATGGAGCGATCCCGTCGCAAGCTGCGCGCTTCTCGAGACGTTGACGGCAACTCAGATGACGGTCATCCTCAAGCGCTGGAGCAGCGAGAAGGCAGGGAAGGATTCCGCGAAGCAACTGGCAGCGGACTTCGTGGCGTTCCTCCGTGACACTGCGGCACCGATCATCAGGCAGTGGCGCGAGTATCGCTACCCGATCGTGATGCGGGTGTTGCGCAGCGCCGTGAACGAATTTGCGGCGCGACGCCACGCCAGCGGAATGCTCGGCTTTGACGATCTGCTGCTGCTCTGTGCGAAACTGCTGCGTGAACACCCGACCGTGCGCAACGAAATTGGTGAACGGTTTCGCTATCTGTTGGTTGATGAGTTCCAGGATACCGATCCGGTACAGGCTGAGGTCTGTCTGCTGATGGCGTCCGATGCGAGCGAGGGGAACGACTGGCAGTCCGTCACGCCGCGGCCGGGTGCGCTGTTCGTGGTCGGTGATCCGAAGCAAAGCATCTATCGATTCCGTCGCGCCGACATTCAGATCTACGAACGCGTCAGACAGCGCTTCGCGGATTTCGGCGCAACGCTCTCGCTGATCTCGAACTTTCGGTCGACGGCGACGATCGCTGCCTTCGTCAATGCGCACTTTCAGGAGGTGCTGCCACCGGTATCGAGCGGAGTTCAGGCGGCATTCAGTCCACTGATCGCGAGCAAGGAACTGGTCGGCGCGGTCACCGCAGGCGTCATGCGATACACCGTGCCGTGGACTTCCGGTGGAGCCGCTGCAATCGTCGCTGCTGACGCTGAATTGGTCTCGGCCTACATCGCTGATCACATCGCGGCCGGCGAGCGGCCGGGCCACTTTCTGGTGCTCACCGATCGCAAGGCGCCGATTGCGAACTACGCCGCTGCGATCGCCGAGCGCAACATTCCCGTGACAACCACCGGCGCCAGTCTGACGCAGGAACTCGAACTGCGTGAAGTGATGGTCGTGCTTCGCGCTCTCGCCGATCCCGGCAATCCGGTGATGGTCGTTGCGGCCCTGGAAGGGCTGTTCTTTGGCTTGAGTCCGGCGGATCTCTATGCGGCGCGTCGCGAAGGTGTCGTGTTTTCGATCGCGGCGCAGGTTGTGGGTGACACACTGCCCGTGCAGCGCGCGCTGGCGGTGCTGCGTGGGTGGTGGATGCTCTCGCGTCGCCAGCCAGCGGACGTGCTGCTCGAACACATCTTCGCCGAGACGGGGCTGCTGTTT
>JANMWU010000483.1:0-3809 GCA_031380785.1 Gemmatimonadaceae bacterium | reverse complement strand
CTCAATGGACTGGATGCCGAATGAAGATGGCATCGCATGGTTCGTCGACAGCATACTGCCACGCATCCGGGCCGCGATTCCGACCGCCGCTCTCACCATCGTCGGCCGCAATCCGACCGCCAAGGTGAAGGCGCTGCAGTCGAGCGACGGATCGGTTACAGTCACGGGTTCCGTTCCCGATGTGCGACCGTATCTCGCCTCGCATCAGCTGTTCATTGTGCCGCTTCGCGTTGGCGGAGGAACGCGGCTTAAAATCTATGAAGGCATGACCATGGGTTTGCCGACCGTGTCCACAACCATCGGTGCCGAGGGGCTCCCGGTGCAGAATGGCGAGCACATCGTACTGGCGGACGATCCGGCGTCGTTCGCGCACGAGTGCGTTGCGCTGCTGAATGATCCTGCACGCTGTGAGCAGATGGGCACCGCGGCGGATCAATACGTCCGTGACCAGTTCGGCTGGGATGGTGTCGCGAAGCGATTCGCTGAATTCTGCCGGGCCGCGATTCCCGCGGCGCGGGATTCTCTTTCTGTCATGAAAGCATGAGCTCCGTCAGCGTCTTTGGCCTGGGATATGTGGGCTGCGTCTCGTCAGCCTGTCTTGCCCGCGAAGGTCATACGGTGGTCGGCGTCGACGTGAATCCGACGAAGGTGGCACTCGTCAATTCGGGCCGATCGACGATCGTCGAGGAGGGGATCGCCGAACTGGTGACGCAGATGGTCGGCAGTGGGCGGCTGCGGGCGACGACGAGCGTGTCAGAAGCCGTACATGCGACGGACATCTCGCTGGTTTGCGTCGGTACGCCGAGTGCGGCGAATGGCGCGCTCGATCTCAGCTACGTGGAACGCGTCTGCGCGGAAATCGGCGCAGCGATCCGTGACAAGTCGACCTTCCACACGATCGTGATCCGCAGCACGGTGCTGCCGGGTACGGTGCACGGCGTCGCCATTCCAGCCATCGAACGCGGTTCGGGGAAGAAGGCCGGCATCGACTTCGGCGTGTGCAGCAACCCGGAGTTCCTGCGCGAAGGCACATCGATCAAGGATTTCCTCGATCCGCCGTTTACCCTCATCGGCGCCGATACGGAGCAGGCGGCGAACGCAGTGAAGTCACTCTATGCGGGACTTGAGGCACCGGTCCACGTGGTTGCGGTACGTGTTGCAGAGATGGTGAAGTACGCCTGCAACTGTTACCACGGCCTGAAGGTCGGATTCGCGAACGAGATCGGCAACATCTGCAAGGCACTTGATGTCGACAGTCATGAGGTGATGCGCGTCTTCTGCGAAGATCGGAAGCTGAATATCTCGGCGGCGTACCTGAAGCCGGGCTATGCGTTTGGCGGAAGCTGCCTGCCGAAGGATCTGCGTGCGGTCACGCACAAGGCGCGAGAGCTCGATATTGAAACTCCGATTCTGCGCGCGACGCTGGAGAGCAATCGGCGTCAGATCGAGCGTGCCTTCGCCATGGTGCAGAAGACCGGTGCACGACGCATTGGTATGCTGGGCCTGAGCTTCAAGCCCGGTACCGACGATCTGCGTGAGAGTCCGCTGGTGTCGCTGATCGAGCTGATGGTGGGCAAGGGAATGGAGCTTGCGATCTACGATCGCGATGTGTCCGAGGCGCAGCTGATCGGCGCCAACAAGGACTACATCGAAGGCGAGATTCCGCATATCTGGTCGCTCATGCGCAGCAGCGCGCGCGACGTCATCGACTACGGTGACGTGGTGGTCGTCGGCAACGCCACTGGCGAGATCAGGGCGCTCGGTGAGGCGAGCTTTGCCGGGAAGACGGTGATCGACCTGGCGCGGTTGTTCAACCGTAGGCCGGAGCAGGTGCTGAAGTACGACGGTATCTGTTGGTAGCCACGAGGGTGTAAACTGCGACTACGCCGCAACCTGTCGTTGTAGACTTTCCCGTAAAACTTTGAGATGAATACGCCGACGTTTCCTGCCTGGTGTTCTCCGGCGGACGGTGCCGACTACATCGTGACAGCAACAGAACTGCGCGCGCTGAGCGGCGCCGTCGTTCCGATCACGAACGGGATTCCCCGCTTTGTCGCGAGCGAGGAATACGCCTCGAGCTTCGGATTGCAGTGGAACCGGTTTCAGCGCACGCAGCTCGATTCGTTCAGCGGTGTGCCGCTGACGCGCGATCGACTCCGACGCTGCATCGGCGATGAGGCGTGGCAACAGCTCGCGGGTCGCCTGGTGCTCGAGTGCGGCTGTGGCGCAGGGCGCTTCACCGAAGTCCTGCTTGAGTGCGGTGCGTCAGTGATGTCAGTCGATCTGAGTACGGCCGTCGACGCCAACGCTCGAAATTTCCCGGTCAGTGCAACGCATCGCGTTGCACAGGCCGACATCATGCAGCTGCCCTTCGCGCCGGGTCTCTTTGACGTCGTGATTTGTCTGGGCGTGCTGCAGCACACGCCGGATCCCGAAGCGTCGATGCGGGCGCTGTGGAACCAGGTCGCAGCAGGCGGCCTGATGGTGATCGATCACTATGAAAAAGGCCACGCCGGCATGTGGTACAGCACAAAGCCGCTGGTGCGCGCCTTCCTGCGCGGGCGCGAGCCGGAGTCCGCGATGCGAGTGACCAACGCGCTCGTCGATTTTTTCTTCCCGCTGCACAATGCGGTCAAAGGCGTTTATCCACTCTGGTTTGCGTTGTGCCGTATTTCGCCGATCACGACGTATCTGCGCACCTATCCGGCGATACGTCCGGCAGCGCAGCGTGAATGGGCGTATCTCGACACACACGACTCACTCACCGATTTCTTCAAACACGAACGATCGCGTGAGCAGATACTGGCTTGCCTGTCGCAGCTTGGCGGCGAGAAGGTCTGGTGTGCAGTCGGTGGAAACGGGGTGGAGGCACGCGTCGTTCGGCCGAAGGTCTGAGCGATTATCTCTTTGCTTCCAGCCTCGCGCGCAGGACCGTGGCACGTGTGCGACAGGCTCGGTAATGACGCTGCCTGATGAGGTCGATTGCGGCACGCTTCCTGCAAGTGCGATTCACGTTTGGGTCCGGGTGCGGCAACGTCGCTCCGACGCGGTACCGGTCCCGAACGTCCGCCAAAAATCGCACGGCACTACTGTACGTCGGTTCGAAGACACGTTTTCGGATTCAGGAGATGAGTTCCGAGTGGGTGTGAGACACCCAATCTGCTCACCGGTGACGATCCGCAAGTGCGGCAGTCCCTCCGGTGTACGCAGACTCGGAACTATCGACAAATCGACTGCGGCAGGATCGTAGACCGCCTCCAGCGGAAGCGACAAAGGCAAAACCGGCGAAAGCCGGTGACGCAAAGCCATGGGACTTCGGCTGACTCCACTGAGGGGGTCCGCCATGTTCGCCAGGCCGCCGAACACCCCGACGGAGGGGAGAGATGCGCAGTAAAATTCAGGCCATGATCAGCTTGACCACATTCGCGATCCTGGCCGCCTGCACCAACGATGTTTACGGTCCAGGCGATACTCCACCACAACAGGTTTCGGCTCGCGTGTCGTCAACGCGCGTGACATCGAGTCGTTTAGATCTGTCGCTGCGGGATACCACGCTCAACATCGGCGACACGACGTCATTCGCCGTTGCGGTCCGCGACCGATTCGGACGCGACATCACCCGCTCGCTGAAGTACCGTTTTGTGTCGCGCGACACCACCGTTGCTACAGTGCATACCGGACGCGGACGGGTGACGATTCGCGGCGCCGGCGAAACGCAGATCGTGCTGCGTACATCGAATGGTCTTCTGGACTCGGTGAAGGTGACGATCATCGCGGCCGTTGTTGCCAGGTTGCCCGTGGCAGCCGCT
>JANMWU010000464.1:0-3527 GCA_031380785.1 Gemmatimonadaceae bacterium | reverse complement strand
GAAACTCCTCACCCAGTCGCATGGCCATGCACTTGAGCGCCAGCATGTAGCTGGGCAGCGCGACGAATACCTGGAGATGCGATCGCTCGAGGTATCGGTCGAACTCTCCGCGTGGACTGAGAAACGCCTTCACCGCGTCGTTGAGCCAAGTTTCCGGTACGTCGGCGATGGCGGCCACGCGGGCGGCCGCCTGTCGAACTTTCGCGGACGGCTGAAACCACGCATCGATGTCACGCGTCGCCGCGCGCGCGCCAAGCGCCAGGCACATCACGGCACCGCCCACCAGATAAACCTCCGCATGTGTGTCCGTGCGGGCGAGTTCGTGATTGAGCAGATCGAACAGCCGCAGCATGTCAGCGGTCGTAAGTCTGCTGGTGCGAGGCATCAGACGCGATCACCAATGGTGGCATCGACGAAGAGATTGCGGCGCTTGAAGAGGACCGGCGACACGGCCAGCAGGTATTGGCGCAGACTGCGCAGCGCGCCCGCGAAATACGGCGCGTCGAGTGGCAGAACGTCGCGCACCCATGCTGGCGGCATCCGGCCTTTCTGCGCCGCCGATTGCTCGACCATGGCCGCGACGTAGTTCTGGAGCAACGGTGACAGCCCGGCCAGTGCGTTTGCGGTGACCGCGGTTTGCTGCAGCGCCTCTGCAAACACCATCGGCGGGCAGCTCGCCAGGAAGTCGTGCAATTCCGCCAGCGCGAAGCGGTGATCAGCGGGCGATCCGAGCTCTCGCAGCAGCTCCGCCAATCGGTCGCGTTCGGGTGGGAGCACGCGCGCGAGCACGTAGGTCGACACGTCGAGGCCGGCGGCTCGGGCCTGACGTTTCAGCGCCGCTTTCTGGCGCGGCGTGACCCGGATCTGCAGCTGCGCGGATTTTGCTGCCATGGGAGGGAAGGTGCCCCGGGCAGTAGGCGTTGTCAATACGTCCGTATTGACAGAGAGGCTTGCGCGGTGCCACTGACGTTGGCGGGTGCGTGCGTTGAAGTACCCCCCATTCCACATGTGCACCTGAGAAAGGTGTCAACGGAACAGGGGACGGCTCAGATCACCGCTGCCGTCCGATTGCACATGAACGCCTCGAGTTGGTCGATCTCGACGACGCCTGATGTGATGTATTCGATCGCACAGGATAAGAACGACAATGGCGCCGTGATCCGGGTTGCGGCTCACGGCGGACAGCGGCCCGATACGGTCATCTGTGGCTTTTCGCCGAGATATGCGGTCTCACGGGACGGCAAAGTTGCGATGCTGCTGCTCAAGGACGTGACATCCACGTAAGACAGGACCGCTATGCTCACCTCGGCGCTGTGGGCCAGCGTGGCAGGGAAACCATTCGCAAGGCGCGACCGACCCGCGAATGGGTATGCGCAAGCGCTGTCGCCCGATCACCACTTTCTCGCCTACGACTTGCAAGTCGACCGCGAAGAAGTTTTTGTCGAGCCTATTCCGGCGACTGGGCAGCCCACGCAAGTGTCAACGGAGGGCGGCTTCGAACCGATTTTCTCCGCGCGCGGCGACCAACTGTTCTTTCGCAACGGTCGACGCATCATGGTGTCGTCGTTCACACCCGGCGATCCGCCGGTGGTCGGCAAGCCTGTCGAATTCGTCGCGGCCGATTTCGCCGACTTCGAAGGCCGCGCGTGGAAGCTGGCGCCGGACGGCCGATTCCTGGTGAAGTTGCTGCCGAGCAGTGCACCACGATCAAAGATTCGCGTGATGATCGGCGCCTTGAACGCGACGCGCGGATCGCCGTAGCATCGCAGTGTCCGCCAGTCGGGCAGCGCGCCGGAGCGGTGAGAGGAGTTCGCGGTGCGCGGAGTCTGACAACTGTCCGCGCGGCGCAAACAGTCAGGCCGAGCCGCTGTCCACTGACTTGTCGAGGGAGCCAGCATGTTCGTCGCCTACCACGGCGTGGACGCGTCCGCGCACCAGCAGAAGTTCGACGAGCTCCTGGGCCAGGGACTGCGGATGACGTGGATCAATGTCTCCGGCGATCCGGCGAACGCTCGATACGCTGCGGTCTGGGTGACGAGTGACGGCCGAGGCTGGGCCGGTGCGCATAACCTCGATGCCGCCGGTTACCAACGGCGGTTCGATGAACTCACCGCTGCCGGGCTGGTGCCTTCGGTGGTTTCGGCGAGCGGACCCGCCGACCGCACTGTGTTCGCGGCGATCTTCGAGCAGCGCTCTGTCGGCACCTGGACGGCGCGGCACGGATTGCCGTGGGGTGGTTCAGGCCAGATGGACACGCTGATCGGACAGAACGAGCAAAGCCAGGCGGCCGGACAAGTACCTCGTTGCCTGGCGATCTACGGTGTGCCCGGCGATCAACGGTTTGCCGGTGTGTGGTGGGAAGCCACCGACGGTATCGCCGCCTCACTGTGGCTGGGCGACGCCGATTTTCACCAGCGCCTGTTCGACGCTCAGATCGCCGGCGGTAGTCGGCCGTCATCGCTTGCAGTGAGCTCCGACGGTCAGGTGCTGTCGCTGTTTCGCAGCGACCAGATTGGTGCGTGGGCGGCACGTCATCGGATTCCGGCGGAGGAGTATCAGGCCGAGTTCGACCGTCAGGTGCAGCAGGGGCACCGCCCGATCGTGGTCGCCGCCGGCGGTTCAGGCAACGATGCACGCTACGCGGCGGTGTTTGCAGCCGACGAAATCGCGACGCCGAGACAGTGGACGGTCACGGTCGGTCGGGCAGCAACACCCACACTCGACGCCGCACTGGACGCGGCACTCGCCGACACGATGCGCCGTTTCGGCGTCCGGTCGGCGGCGATCGCCGTGGCGCGCGCGGGCGCCGTGCGCGTCTCTCGCGCTTACACGTGGGCCGAGCCAGGATACGCTGTCACCCAGCCCTCGGCGTTGTTCCGACAGGCCAGCGTCTCCAAGCTGTTCACCGCTGCCGCCGCGCAGGCGTTGCACGACGACGGTGTCGTCAAACTCGACACTCCGATACTCAACGTACTTGGTGGCGTACCAGCGGATGCACGCCTGAAGCTCGTCACGATGCGACAGGCTGCAACACGGTTGAGCGGCATGCGTCGCGACTTGTTCGGCGCACTGCCGGGAGGTGGTACCGGTGACGCAACGATGCGCGATGTCGCACTCCTCGCCGGTCGCGCCGGCGCGCCGACGCAGGATGACGTCGTCCGGTACGTGACCGGTATGACGCTGGCGACGAACCCCGGCACGCGGATCGGCGACGGATACTCCAACATCGCATTCTTCCTGCTCGGCGCGGCCGTGGAGCGAGCGTCGGGCAAGTCGCTGCGCTCGTACATCCGTGACCGACTGCTGCGCGTGCGCCGTGCACGCAACTTCTTCGTCGCGCGCACCGGTGTCGGCCTGCGGTGGTCCGACGAAGTGTCCGGTTACGACAGCGTGGACGCCGGACCATCGATGCTCGACACGTCGGGCGTGTGGGCACCCGCGACGTACGGCGGCAGCTTCGTGCTCGAGCCATGCCCCGGTGCCGGCGGCTTCGCGGCATCGGTGACGGCGGTCGCGCGCTTCATCGG
>JANMWU010000454.1:0-4387 GCA_031380785.1 Gemmatimonadaceae bacterium | reverse complement strand
CTTTCCTGTCAGTGGGCGCTCAAGCCGTGAAGCGGGTCACGATTCCCGTCCGCGCCGACTGGCAGAAAAAGGTGGAAGCACTCGGTCTGGCGTGGCACTCCGCCAAGGGTGCGTACTGGAATGAGTCGGCCTGTTACTCGTTCACGATGGACGAGGTGCTGAAGCTCGAGGATGCGACCAACAAGCTGCACGCCATGTGTCTCGAGGCGGCGCAGCACATCATCGATCAGCGACTGTTCCTGACGCTCGGTATCCCATCGCACGTGATTCCGTTGATCGAAGCGGCCTGGCAGCAGGAGCCGCCCTCGATCTACGGGCGATTCGATCTCGCGTACGACGGCCTTGGTCCGCCGAAGCTGCTCGAATACAACGCGGACACACCAACGTCGCTGGTCGAGGCGAGCGTGGTGCAGTGGTTCTGGCTGCAGGAAGTCTTTCCGGCGAAAGATCAGTTCAACTCAATGCACGAGCGACTGATCGAAGTCTGGAAGTCATTCTTTCCCTTCCTGCAGGGCGAGCGCGTGCACTTCGCCGGCATGGACGATATCGAGGATGGCATGACACTCGCCTACCTGCGCGACACTGCGCAGCAGGCGGGGCTTACCTGCGAGTCGCTGACGATGGATCAGATCGGCGTCACGTCTGACGGCTTCTTCACCGATGCCGACGACCGCGTGATAGAAACGATCTTCAAGCTCTACCCATGGGAATGGATCGTCGCCGAGGATGAGCGATTCGTGCAGGCGTTGCTGCAGCGCGGCACGCAGATGCAATGGATCGAGCCGGTGTGGAAGATGCTGCTTTCCAACAAAGGGCTGCTGGCGATTCTCTGGGATTTGTTTCCGGAGAGTCCGTATCTGCTGCCGGCGTCACTCGATATTGCCGAGACGCTCACGTGGGATGCCTACGTGCGCAAGCCGCTGTTGTCGCGCGAAGGTGCGAACGTCACCGTGACGATGTTCGATCAGACGCTGGTCGAAAGTCAGGGCGACTACGGCGAGGAAGGCTACGTGTATCAGGCGATGGCCACGATCCCCGACTTCGATGGCCGGCATCCGGTGATCGGCTCATGGATCATTGGCCAGGAAGCGGCCGGCATGGGGATCCGCGAGTCGAAGCGGATCATCACCGACAACCTGTCGCAGTTCGTGCCGCACATCATTGAAGGCTGAAGACGTTTTTGCCTCGTAACTCCGTCGGCAAAACAGGCGCGAAACTACCTGACCAGCGCGGGGACGTGGCCGAGGACCTGCGCGATGCGCAGGGCGGCGGCGCGGAGATCTTCGGCGGGTGCGACGAGCGAGATGCGGAAGTAGCGTGCGCCTGCGGCGCCGAATGCGAGACCTGGCGTCACCATCACCTGTGCTTCCATCAGCATCCGGTCCACGGCATCCCATGCTTCCATGCCGTCCGGCAGTGGCAGCCACGCGTACATGGCGGCCTGCGGCGGCGTGACGTCCCAGCCGCTCTGCTGCAGGGCATCATAGAGCGCATCGCGCCGACGCGAATACTCGGCCGCGATCGGTGTCGTGAGGGCCCGCACATTGTCGAGTGCAAACGCGGCGGCGTGCTGAATCGGCATCGATACGCCGTAGCCGATGTTCGAGCGGTATGCGAGCAGCGCGTCGAGTGCATCCTGTCGCCCCGCCACGAAGCCCACGCGCATGCCCGCCATGTTGAACGACTTGGAGCACGAGTGGAATTCAACTGCCACGTCGCGCGCGCCAGGCACTTCGAACACGCTCGGTGCCACATGCCCGTCGAACGACAGCTCAGAATACGCCAGATCGTGAATCAGCAGCAGATCGTGGCGCCGGGCGAATTCCACCAGCTCTGCCAGATCGGCAACAGTTGTCACGGCACCGGTTGGATTGTTCGGATAGTTCGCGATCAGCACCCGCGCGCGCTTGAGTGTCGCGGCGGGAATACTCGCCAGATCGAGCTGCCAGCGGCGCGCCGGATCCATCGGCACCAGATGCACATCGGCACCATGCATAAGCGGCGCGCGGACGTACACCGGATAGCTGAGGGACGGCGCCAGCACCACATCGCCCGGACCGCACAGTGCACACAGCAATTCAGCGATCCCTTCCTTCGATCCTGCCAGCACGACGACTTCGCGATCAGGCGCAAACTCGGCGCCGAATCGTGATGACATGAACTTCGTCGCGGCTGAGAGCAGGCGCGCGCTGCCGCGGAATGGCGGATAGGCGTTGGTGACGCTGTCCGTCGCGGCAATTTTCAGCGCCTCGACGATCCCACGCGGTGTGGGCTGATCAGGGCTGCCGATGCCGAGGTCCCGAAACGTGTGTCCAGCGGCGCGGGCGGCAATCTTCCGGCGTTCGAGTTCAGAGAAGACGTACGGCGGCAGCGATGACAGTGACGGCAGGGGATGGACGGGCACGGGAGCGCGATTCGGGAAGGCTCACTGGCGCAGCATCGGCACCGAGTCGAGCGGAATGACCAGATGGGTTGGACCGGCCGCGTACGAGGCGATCGAGTACGCGTTCCAGTGCACGAACAATGACGAACCACAGACGGCAAGGAAAGCCGTGCTGAGCTCAAAGTGGTCGTCCTTGAAAGTGTAGCCCTGCTCCGGGAGCGACGCGGTCGGCGCCAGTTCGCGCTCGCGCCGGAACGCTCGTTCAACCATCGGCAGGATTGCCGCACGTGCGGCTGGCGGTACCATCGCTTCGGGCGGGACCTTGGCGCCGGTGGCCGGGGCGAAGGCCGCAAAGAGCGAAAAGGAATTCCCGTGCGCACCGCCGGTGAAGCTTGATTCGTCGGAGCGCAGCAAAACGCGCGCAGGCGTATTGCACACGACCGAAATCGTCCGCCTGGCGTCCCACGGCAGGCCGGGATCACTTCCCGATCGAGCAGCGTTCAAAAATTCGCGGCCCACTGCCGCAATGCTGCGTCGTCGCTGGAGCTCGGCGCGCGCATTCTCCGACGGCGCGAGCGTAATGAAAAGCAGTTCGTTCACACGTGCCTGCGGGCCGATGCGACCGCTGAAGTCGGGCCACGTCAGCTCCGCTGCGGTGCACGCGCGCGCCGCGCATTTTGCGTCCCGAAATGATTGAGTGCGGCTCTGCCACACCAGCGTATCCGTGTTCGCGGTTTGTGCGCCGAGCCCGGACGCGCCCATGGCGCACGTTGCAGAAGCAATCAACAGTTTCACAGTCCTGCAGACTCTCATTTCGAACCCTCGTCGTGTCGTGTCGGCTCGGCGAAGCCCGGCCGGGGTATGTTCAGCAATGCGCGTGATCCAGATCCTGCTGCGGCTGCTGCCGCTGCTCCTCAGCTTTCGTCGCGATCAGAAGCGGTGGCTCGTATTCGGCTCCCGAACCGTACGCACCACCGCGTTCCACGCACAGCGTGCCGAGCATATGGTAAGCACGCTGGCGTCCCTCGGTCCGACATTCGTCAAACTTGCCCAGCTCTTTGCCGGGCGCGCTGACATCATCCCCGAGCCGTACGTCAGTGCAATCGGTACACTGACTGACCGGGTTCCCGCAGTTCCTGCCGATCGCATCCGCGCTTCGCTGATCGAGAGCTACGGCGCGCCGCCGGAAACCGTTTTCGAATACTTCGACGTGCAGCCCCTGGCGGCGGCGTCGCTGGGTCAGGTACACCGCGCCCGGGTTGATGGACGCGAGGTGGTGGTGAAAGTGCTGCGCCCTGGTGTCGAAAAACTGGTGGAAGGTGACATCCGTGCCGCGCGGCGCATTCTGAATCTGATCGCGTCGCGACTGAACACACCGCACGTGACCGGTCTGCGCACCGTTCTCGACGAGTTTGAACGGCGCGTGTCAGACGAGATGGATTTCCGTCAGGAAGCGCGGTACGCGCAACAGGTGCGGAAGAACTTTGCCGCCAGCCCGAACATCCGCGTGCCCGAAGTGATCGACGCCTATACGCGGCAGCGGGCGCTGGTGCTCGAATTCATTGACGGTCGGCGCGTTGACCAGTTGGGCGACTGGATCACGACTGGCCTCGTGCAGGCTGACGATGTGCTGCGTGCCGTCATGGAGCTGTACGTCCAGATGATGATGGTGGACGGGCTTTTTCACGCCGATCCGCATCCGGGCAACGTGTTCGTCGATACGCAGGGCCGACTGACGCTGCTGGACTTCGGCATGGTGGTCAAGGTGCCGGTGGAAACACGACGCACACTGGTGCAAACGGTGTTTGCGTCGATCCGCGGCGACGTCGAAACGGTGGTCGATGGATTTTACACGCTCGGACTGATCGAACCCGGCGCCGACCGCACGATGATTGTGACACTGGCAGCGCAGCTGATCGAACTGGCGAACGAGCGCACCACCGCCGGCGAGCGCATCGAGCGACTGACGCGGCTGGCCGACGATGTGATGGCAACATTGTACGA
>JANMWU010000442.1:0-2784 GCA_031380785.1 Gemmatimonadaceae bacterium | reverse complement strand
ACCTGAATGCTGCCGCGATCACTTTGGCTGGTCAGCTGGCCTTTGACGATGCCGTAGCGCGCACATGCGGTGCGAATGAGGCGCTGTGCGAGCGCCGCCGACTCGCGGCGTGCAAGCATTCACGCCACGACGTAGCGACTGAAGAGATCGAGCACGACGTACAGCGGATAGCGGTCCCCTTTGACCGGCCCTTTCAGGTCGGTCACGTCCCACGTCCAGACGTGATTCGGTGTGCGGGCGACCACGCGTGGGATCGCGCACGGCGCACGCGTTGCGAGCGCGCGGCGTTCGCGCACTTTCGCCTGCGCGTCGAGCAGGCGGTACATCGTCCGGACGCTGCACACATAGATCCCGTCATCCAGCAGGGTCGCGTGCACCTGGGCGGGCGCGGCGTCGCGAAAGCGCTCGGCGTGCAGGTACGCGAGCGCCTCTGCTTGCGTTTCGGCCGGCAACGTGCGGGCCGCCGCCGCAATGCCGATGAGCAGGCCGTCGATGAGGATGTCGATTCCGATGGCAATGAGCTGACCGGCATCCACGTTGCCATCTCTCTCTTTCGCCGCGTCACCGTCGCCCTTCTCGAGTCGCAACGCGAATCGTTCGAGGAGCAGCATCATCGCCACTCCTGCCGCGAAGCTCAACCCGATTTCAAGCGGATCGTGCACGCGTGTCACATCGGGCAGCAGCTCGACGGCGATGACCGAGAACACGACGCCGGCCGCGAAGTGCTGGATCGCGCTGCGGATGGCTGGGCTTGGCGGCCGAAATGCAGCAACCGATGCGCCTATCACCGTCATCGCGACGGGTGCAAGCGCGAGCTGCAGGACACTCATGGGCGCGTTGGTCACGCGGATACCTCGGGTGCATGCACAGCAGTGACCTCCGAAAGCGAATCGGAAACATCAGCAACGTCACGACTCCGTCGGTGATTCGACAACGTCGTCTCAATCCATGCGTACAGGGTTGGAAGCACGAAGAGCGTCAACAACGTCGAGGTGATCAGCCCACCAATCACCACCGTTGCCAGCGGCCGCTGCACCTCCGCACCGGTGCCATGTGAGACTGCGACGGGAATGAATCCGAGGCTTGCGACCAGCGCCGTCATCAGCACCGGACGCAATCGCTCGCGCGCGCCAGTCATCGCCGCGTCGAGCGGTGATGCGCCCCGCTGCCGCGTGCGCTGGACCGTCGTGAGCAATACCAGCCCATTCAACACCGCGACACCGAACAGCGCGATGAAGCCAATGCTGGCCGACACCGACAGATGCAGCCCGCGCGCCCACAACGCGAACACACCACCCACCGCTGCGAACGGCAGGTTCACGAGCACGAGCCCCGCCAGCCACCACGACTGCAATGAGGTCCACAACAGCAACGCAATGAGCGCGATGGAGAGCGGAACAACGTATTGCAGTCGCGCCATTGCCCGCCGCTGATTCTCAAATGCGCCGCCGTACGTGATGAACACACCCGGAGGCGGTGTGACCTTCGCACCGACGACGCGCTGCACTTCGGATGCAAATCCGCCCAAGTCACGACCGCTGACGTTCGTCTGCACGAGGGTGTAGCGCTGTGCACGCTCACGACTCACCTGCACGGGCCCGTTCTCGAGGCGGATGTCTGCGATCTGTGAAAGCGTGATCCGCGCGCCACTCGGGGCGGGCAGGGCAATAGACCCAATCGCCTCTGCGGACGTCCGCAAGTTCTCCGGGTAGTACACGGCAACGTCGATGGCCCATGCCCCCTCTACCAGCTTCGACACCGGACGACCACCGACCGCCGTTTCGAGCGCCTCCTGCACTTCGCTCATCGGGATCCCGAATCTGGCCATCGAGGCGCGATTCATGCGCACGTTCATGTATCCTTGGCCGGCCGTCTGCTCGACACGCGTTTCCGTTGCCCCGCGGACGCTGGCTAACACACGAGCCACTTGGTCTGCCACGCGGCGCGTGACCTGAGGATCGTCACCAAATACCTTGATCGCCAGGTCTGCGCGAACTCCGGAGATCAACTCGTCAAGTCGCATCTGCATTGGTTGCGTCATGCCGACCGCGATGCCTGGGACACGCGTCGCAAGACGACTGGTGATTTCGCGCTTCAGTGAATCCTTGTCGACGCCCGCGCGCCACAGATTTCGTGGCTTCAGCATCACGAAGATGTCAGCCTGATTGACACCCATTGGATCGCTGCCGACTTCCGCTCGCCCAGCGCGGCTCACGACCGTTGTCACCTCTGGCGATAGCCGCACCGTGCGTTCCATTTCCTCCTGCATCTGCACTGCGCGGCTCAGCGAGATCGTTGGATCTTTCGTGGCTGAGATCAAGATCGATCCTTCATCGAGCTGCGGAAGGAACTCCGTCCCCAGCCGTGGTACGAGCAATATGGTGGCGGCGAAGAGCGCGCCGGCCGTCACCACTGTGACTTTCGGAAACCCCGTCACGGTGCGCAGCACTCGACCATAGCGCGCAACGAGCCACGCCGTCACGCGTTGTGCGAGACGCGACTCGGTTGCACCGCGACGGAACAGCCAGGAACTCATGGCTGGCACGAAACACAGCGCGAGAAACAGACTGCCGAACAACGCGAACGCGACGGTGATGGCCATCGGTCGGAAGAGACGCGCCTCGAGCCCGGTGAGCGTCATGATCGGGACATAGACGAGCATGATGATGAGGACGCCGAATGCGACCGGTCTGGCGACTTCGCGGCCGGCGGCGATCAGTCGTGCCGCATGCTCCTCGCGCGTGAGTGGTCGTGCCGCAGGATCGTCACCGGTGCGCAGCGAGC
>JANMWU010000385.1:0-3324 GCA_031380785.1 Gemmatimonadaceae bacterium | reverse complement strand
AGGGAGTGCGCAATGACCACCACACAGATGAGCACCATGGAGATCGGGAAGACGCTGGTCGATCTCTGCCGGCAGGGCAAGCAGCACGAAGCGATGACGCAGCTGTACTCCGACGATATCGTCAGCCTCGAAGCCGGTGTGCCGTCGCCAGAAATGTCGGCGGAGACACGTGGAATCGAGGCCGTCAGGGCCAAGGGCGATTGGTGGACCACCAACCACGAAGTCCACAGCGCTGAGCTGAACGGCCCGTGGCCGAACGGCGACCAGTTCGTCGTGCATATGAAGTACGACGTCACGTTCAAGCCCACATCGAAGCGTTTTGTGATGGAAGAAGCGGCGCTCTACACGGTGAAGGACGGCAAGATTGCACATGAGGCGTTCTTCTATACGATGGGCTGACCGACGTGCCGCGTCCGTTCACGCATCAGAGCGTGAACGGACGCGGTGCATTGCAGGCATCGTGTGATCGAGTTCGTTCCGGCGCCTGATCGGGCCGAGTTGCCGGCGAGCTTCCCGAGCCCGTTCGATCGCAGCGCGGTTCACCCGCTGGCTCGACGCGCCGCGGAAGAGATGCTTCTGGACTTGCAAGAGTCAGCACCGCCATCGTGGCGTCTCGATGCAGCGGACGGCGGCAAGATGTTCGGCGTGCTCGTCGTCACGTCGCCCGACGGAAGCATCGGATATCTGCGCGCATTCTCCGGCATGCTCGGCGGGAATTGGCATGTGGACGGATGGGCGCCGCCGGCTTTCGATCCGGCCGCGTTCGATGCGGTGTGGATCGGCGGAGAACGGGAAATGATTGCGTTCAACGCCGCGCGCGACGCAGTGACGGACGGTGCGTCAGCCGTTTCAGCACGCGCCGCCATCGCTGCCGCGCGGGCCGCGAGATCGACCGAACTATTGCCGCAAGTGCAGGCGGCATATCGATTCGCCAGCGCCGCCGGCACTGCGCGCACTTTGCACGAACTTTTCGCACCAGCGCTTCCGCCAGCTGGCGCCGGTGACTGCGCAGCACCGAAGCTGCTCGCGCACGCCTATCGGCTTGGATTGCGACCAATTGCGCTGGCTGAAGTGTGGTGGGGCGCGCCACCGCGATCCGGGGATCGCCGATCAGGATCATTCTACCCGTCGTGCCGCGGCAAGTGCGGGCCGATTCTGGCGCACATGCTCGATGGACTTCCGCGCGATCACGCGCCGGTCTACGGCGACGGTGCGTTCGCCGCCGACGAGCCGCAAATCGTATTCGAAGACGCGTGGATTGCGATCGTCGAGAAGCCGTGCGGAATGCTTTCGGTACCAGGGCGAACGGCGCGGCTGCATGACTCGGTTCTGACGCGGCTTCAGTCGCGCTTTCCGGATTCGGCCGGGCCACTGCTGGTGCATCGGCTCGACCTCGACACATCAGGATTGCTGCTGGCTGCAAAGGATTCCGCCACTTTCGCGGCGTTGCAGCGGCTCTTCGCAAACCGCGGCGTGGAAAAGCGCTACATCGCATGGCTCGACGGCGCGGTGAGTGGCGAGACAGGCAGTATCACGCTGCCCCTTCGCGTCGATGTCGATGACCGACCGCGGCAGATTCATGATCCCGTTTATGGAAAGCCGGCGCTGACGACCTGGCGCGTGCTGTCGCGTGAAAATGGCCGCACACGCGTTGAATTCATGCCGCGCACGGGACGCACGCATCAGCTGCGTGTGCACGCGGCGCATCCGCTTGGGCTGGACGCGCCGATTGTGGGAGATCGGTTATACGCTCGCGCGGCGCCTGATGCGGGCGGGCGACTGATGCTGCACGCGGAGAGTCTGTCGTTTACGCACCCGGTGACGGGTGAAGCAATCCAGGTTGAGCGGCCGGCGCCGTTTTGATTCGTTTCAAGGGGTCAGAGATCTTGAAACGGCGCCTTTTCACGCCACTCCGATCAAGATCTCTGACCCCTTGAAACGGAGCCTTTTCACGCCATTCCGATCAAGATCTCTGTCCCCTTGATCGACCCGGTGATCCGACTACGGCACCACCGGCGGCCGCGGCTCCAGCTTCGCCGCCCACAATCCCGAATTGAAATCCGTGAACAACACCCGCCCTTTCCACGGCATCGCGTTCATCACAAACGGCGCATTCGCGGTCAACGCCTTCGGATCGTACGGCTTGAACACCGCAATCTCACGATGCTGATCGGCGAGGTTGCCAAGCAACTCGCCCGACACATCGACCACGCGCACGCCGCCATCGTAGTACGCCTGATACAGAATGTCGTTCTCGACAATGATGTCGTGCGAACCATAGTCTTCAAGCTGGTAGCGGCCGACCTTCTTCATGTTCATCGGATCGGTGGCATCAACGATATGCACATAGCCGCCAGACGTCTGCGCAATGCCACCTGATTGGCCGAGCGTCGAGAAGTAGTTGTTGCCTTCCCATACGCGACCAGCACGGTTCATCTCTTCGTCGCCAATGAACAGATAGGTCTTGCCGGTACTCGCCTGATAGTAGGGATAAATCTCATGGCCCGAGTTGATCGGGAAGACGTTGATGAGCACGGGCTTCTCGATCGTGCCGCCCCACTTTCCGTTGCCGACATCGACCAGCACCGTCCCTGCGCCGCCCTGCGCCGAGTATGCAATGCCGTTCCGCACCCAGAGGTCGTGAATGCGCGCGCCCGGATGCTTGTATTCGCTGACGTACTTCGGCTTGGTGATGTCGCGCACATCGATGATGACGTACTTCTCGCCGCCGGATATCGCGAACAGATAGTCATTGGTGGCGAAGGCGTTGTGCACGCCACCCGTCAGCTGTTGATCAAAGGTCGACGCGATCTTCGGATGCGCCGGCACCGCGAGGTCCAGGATCACGACACCGTTCACGCGATTCGACGCCCCTTCGCGCGTCATCACGCCATAGCGGCCGTCGGGTGACACCGTCACGTCGTTGATCGTGCGCGCATCGACCATGATCGAGTCGGTGCGCACGATGTTGTTCATGTCGGTGATGTCGAACACCAGCGCGTAACCGTCGCCGCCCCACGTGCCGACCAGACAGTAGTCGCGCCCGTCCTTGCCCGTCCACGGCCAGAGATCGGACGTGGCGGTTGAATTCACCACGCCCCGACCGGTGATCGTGATCCTGCGACGCACATCGCGCGGCTTCACATCCAGCACCGTGCGTGAAATGGCCGTACCCGACTGCGCCACCAGCGTGAAGTGACCCGGCGCATTGGCGGCGAACAGCGGCGTGCCGTCAGGAGCATGGTCGATGATGCCCGGTCCGCCCGGCGCAGCGGTCGTATCGTCCGGCGTGTAGATGTAGCTCCAGTCGATCTTCGCGTCGGT
>JANMWU010000345.1:0-1533 GCA_031380785.1 Gemmatimonadaceae bacterium | reverse complement strand
GGGTTTTCGCGGCAGGCCGGAATAGCGTGGGGGTGTAGCTCAGTTGGGAGAGCGCTTGAATGGCATTCAAGAGGTCAGCGGTTCGATCCCGCTCACCTCCACCACGCGGGAATAGCTCAGTTGGTAGAGCACAACCTTGCCCAGGTTGGGGTCGCGGGTTCGAGTCCCGTTTCCCGCTCTGCGATCGTCTGCACGGGGATGGCCTCACGCCATCCCCGTTGTCGTCGGCGTGGCGAGCCTCGTGATCGCTGCGCCACACGTCCCATCGGATTGTGATTGTGACGGAGCGAGCGTTCCCGAAAACCCATCGCAGGCTCAGCACCGTGATTGCGACACTGGTGCTTCTGCCGCTG
Organism: Gemmatimonadaceae bacterium; assembly: GCA_031380785.1. Lineage (GTDB taxonomy): Bacteria > Gemmatimonadota > Gemmatimonadetes > Gemmatimonadales > Gemmatimonadaceae > JACMLX01. The sequence goes on along the minus strand of JANMWU010000345.1, from coordinate 1,180 downwards.
CTGCTGTTTACAGCACTGATGGGGCGAGTTGCGGTGCGCGAGTGGAAGTCGGAGATACCGCCGCCGCGAGGAAAGCTGCTCGTCTCCACCGCGCAGGCCGGCGTCAAGGGCATGACGGACGTCAGTATTCCGGTTGCCGACCTATTCCGGCTCGGCGCCTGGTACGTGGCGCCTGAACACGGCGTTGTCGTCATCCTCACACACGGATCGGCCGCCGATCGTTCGTCGACGCTCTCCACGCTGCGGCTGCTGAGTGACGCCGGTATCGGCGTGCTTTCGTTCGACTGGCCGGGTCACGGCACGAGCGGTGGCACCATCCAGTGGGGCCACTCATATCGCCAGTCGCTGATTGCGGTGGCGCGCTGGGTGGATGCACAGCCCGGTGTCGATGGCGCGCAGCTTGGCGTGATCGGTTTCTCCTACGGCGGCTACATCACTGCACAGGTTGCGGCGATGGATACGGCTTTCCATCGCATTGCACTGATCGGAACGCCATCGGACGCGTCGGAACAGACATACGAAGCGTACGCACGGTACACGCGCATCGGCGGCTGGGTCGCGATCACGACCGACGAACTTCTCGGAGTCTCTGAACCGGATACGCTCAAAGCGCGCGACATGGTCGCGCGATTTGCGCCGCGACCGCTGCTGATTGTCACCGGTGCCCGCGATCCAGTGGTGCCGACAGCGATGGCCGATTCCCTGTTTGCGCACGCGCGCAATCCAAAGCGATTGCTGCGCATGACCGGTGCATCGCACGGCGACTACGCGCAGGTCGACTCGGCCACATACGGTGCAGCGTTGCGCGAGTTCTTCGCACCGAACGCGTATTCCGGCGCACTTCGGACTGGTCCCGTCAAGCGATAGCGCCGGCGTCGGAAGTTGAGTGGACCGCGCAGCGACAAGGGAGGCCCAGGCTCGACGACTCCGAATTGTCCAGCCCGGCAGCAAAAAAACGGGTGCCGACGATAATTCGGGCCCGGTGCGTCGGTCGCAACTGCCGCATTGGCTTCTCTGATTATTCTGACGTACAGTCTCGTGCCCGGGTGGCGGAAATGGTGAGACGCGGGGGACTTAAAATCCCCTGACCGCAAGGTCGTGTGGGTTCGATTCCCACCCCGGGTATCTGACGGTCTGTTGAACTACTTTGCGCGCATGACCGACGTTCTCGCGCTCGCCT
>JANMWU010000344.1:0-6423 GCA_031380785.1 Gemmatimonadaceae bacterium | reverse complement strand
AACGCGGAGCGACTGGTGAGTCTGACGGTCCGCTATGGCGTCTGCCGTGATGTGTGTATCCCGGAGCAACAGACCGTGCAGGGCGTGCTGCCGGGCCGGGTCAGTCGCGCTCCGCGCGCGATTGCTTTGCCGTTGCGCGCGCGACTCTCGACCGACGCCGGCGCGATCCCGGCGCGACGCACCACGAAAACGGAGCTGTGCTACACGCGTGTGCCGCTTGCGTCCGGCGGCGCGCTGCCGGAAGTCATCGCCGATTCCGGGCTTGGTCTCGACGCGGCGTTGCCGCTCACGCGCAAGACCGTCGGACGCAATCATGTATTTGTCATGAACGTGTCTGCAACGGCACCGCTGTCCAACGGCACGAAGCTGCTGTTTGTGCGCGGTACCGCTGGCGTTGCGGCGCATCTCGACTTTGCGCTGCCTGCACCGGGCTGCGGCGCGCGCTGAACGGATCGCGTGCGATCAAAGGGACAGCGCACTTGATCGCGATCAAGTGCGCTGTCCCCTTGATCGTGGCAACCGGCGCGAGAACGCTGCTGCCGATCTGACGCAGCGGGCTGCATCAACCGAACTGATGGCTGCCGCGTATGCTTGTCGACGCGCCTTATCGCCGAGGCGACGCACTGGCACTCATCAACCTGGAAATCGTCATGCGATCAGTGGTCCGACTGTTTCTGCTGCTCGCTGTCGCGGCGACCGCACTCCGCGCGCAAACTCCCGCCGCCTCGGCTGCGCCATCAAGCGCTGCGACGCTCGACTCGGTCACCTTGTCTGCCATGCGATGGAGAGCGGTCGGTCCGGCCAACATGGGTGGCCGCGTCGCTGACGTTGAAGGCATTCCCTCACCATCGAAAACGTTCTACGTCGCGGCCGCTGGCGGCGGCATCTGGAAGACCACCAACGCCGGCACGACGTTTCGCCCGATCTTCGAGCGTCAGCGTTGCATGTCGATGGGCGACATGGCAATTGCGCCGTCCGATACCAACACGCTCTACGTCGGCACCGGCGAACAGAATTCCCGAAACTCCATCTCGCCCGGTTGCGGTGTGTTCAAGAGCACCGACGGAGGGACGACGTGGAGCTTTCTGGGCCTTGCCGAGACAGAGCACATCGGCCGCATTCAGGTCCATCCGAAGGATCCGAACACGGTATACATGGCCGTCCTCGGATCGGCGTGGAAGACCAGCAAGGCGCGCGGGCTGTACAAGACCACTGATGGTGGCAAGACATGGACGGTGATCAAGTTCGTCAGTGAACGCGCCGGTTTCATCGATGTGCAGCTGGATCCGTCAAACCCTGACATCGTGTGGGCCTCCAGCTACGAGCGACTGCGTGGGCCGTACTTCCTGCAGAGCGGCGGCGCCGGATCGGCGCTCTGGAAATCCACCGATGCCGGCGCCTCATGGACCAAGGTCACCGGCGGTGGATTCCCTGCCACGACGCTAGGCCGCATCGAGATCGCGATCGCGCGCTCGAATCCAAAGATCATGTACACGCAGGTCGAAGCCGACACCACGCCGAACACGGTGAAGGATTCCACCAGAAAGCCGCAGAAGTCGAACAGCGGGCTGTATCGCAGCGACGATGGCGGCGCGACCTGGGTGCGCACGAATACCGACAACACACGACCGTTTTACTACTCGCAGGTGCGCGTCGATCCGCGCAATCCCGATCGCGTATACTGGTCGTCCACGCCGGTGAAGGTCTCGGATGACGGCGGCAAGACCGCGCGTGATGCCACGCAGGGCATTCACGTCGATCATCACGCCATGTGGATCGATCCGAATGATCCCGAACACATCGTGGTCGGTGACGATGGCGGCGTGTCACAGACCTGGGACCGCGGTGGCAACTACGATGTGCTGAACACCATCAACATCGGCCAGTTCTACGCCGTCAGCTTCGACATGCAGATTCCGTATCACATCTGCGGCGGACTGCAGGACAACGGCAGCTGGTGCGGTCCCAGCCGGCGCGTTCGCGGCCCGATCAGCAACGACAGCTGGGCGTACGTGAGCGGCGGCGACGGCTTCTACACCGCACAGGATCCCACCGACCCGGATGTCGTCTACAGCGAAAGTCAGGGCGGCAGCATCGGTCGGCTGAACATGAGCACCGGCGAGCGCCAGTCGCTGGTGAAACCCGCCTGGCGTCCGCGGTACACGCAGTTCGAGGATTCCATCATCATCGAGCGTGGCGACACCGCCGTGAGCGTCACGCCGGCACAGAAGAAACGCATCGCGTCCCTGCGCGCACTTCAGCTGAAGGACTCCACCGAATTTGACCTGCGCTGGAACTGGAACACCCCGTTCTTCCTCTCGCCGCACAATCCGTCGGTCTTCTACGCCGGTGCAAACCGCGTCGTCAAGTCCACCAGGCGCGGCGATGATCTGATCGTCATTTCGCCGGATCTCACGCTGCGCGACACCATGAAGATCCGTGTCAGCACAAAGACCACCGGCGGCATCACCACTGATGCCACCGGTGCCGAGACGTTCGGCACGATCACGTCACTCATCGAATCACCGATCCGGCCCGGACTGCTGTTCGCCGGCACCGATGACGGCAACGTCTGGCTCACGCGCACCGATGGCGCCTCATGGGAACGGATCCCCGGCACGCGCTTCGCCAACCTTCCCCCCGAAACATACGTCAGTCGCATCGAAGCCTCTCACTTCGACTCGGCTTCGTTCTATATCACGTTTGATGACCACCGCCGAGGCAATTTCACGCCGTATGTGTTCGTGACACGGGATTTCGGCGCATCGTTTGTCAGCCTCGCCGGCACGCTCCCCAGCGGCGCCCCCGATTTCGTGCACGTCATTCGCGAAGACCCCGCAAATCCGAATCTGCTGTTTCTCGGCACCGATGTGGCGGCGTACGTCTCGCTCAATAAAGGCCAGAGCTGGCAGCGTTTCATGTCAGGGCTGCCCACCGTGCCGGTACACGATCTGCAGATTCACCCCCGTGATCATGAGCTGATCGCCGGTACGCACGGTCGCGCGATTTATGTCGTGGACATTGCGCCGCTGCAGCAGCTGACCCCCGCCGTGGTCGCGAAAAAGGCACATCTTTTTGCGCCGCGTACAGCGTATGAATTGGGGCAGTCGCCGGACGCCGCCGGCAGTGCGGGCGGCGGAAACGGCCACAAGCGATTTGTTGCCAACTCGCCGCCGTACGGCGCGGAAATCTCGTATCGCATTGCGGAAGCGCAGACCGGCAAGCCGGTGCAGATCGTGATCACCGACGCCGCCGGCGACACCATGCGCACACTCTCCGGCCCGGGCGCCGTTGGCGTGCATCGCGTGGTCTGGGACATGCGCGGCAAGCGACCTGCGTCCAGGACGCTGTCGCCGGCCGAACGGCGCGACAGCGTGAAATCGTTGGTGCGCATTGCGCAAATCTTTGACTCGCTGCAGGCCTCTGGTATGGACAGCAGCGTGGTGCGATTTGCGCGCACCGCGATGCTGTCTGGCCGGACTGCGGAACTGATCGAGCAATTCGGTGGTGGCGGTGGCGGTGGCGGTGGCGGTGGCTTCGGTGGCGGTGGCGCGGCGCAGGTGGCAGGCATTCCGCGCTTTACCGATCGACCCGGTGAAGGCACCGTCGGCGCCGGAGCGCGCGGCGGTCGTGGCGGCGCGGTGCCGGCGGCTGCACCCGCAGCTGCTCCGGCGCCGCCCGCGACCGAAGCTGCACCCGGCGGTGGAGCCGGCGGGCCGCCGAACGCGGCTGCCATGCAGGCTATCTTCAGCGCATTCCGCGGCATGCAGGACAGTCCGCTCGGTCGTGCGGCGCGAGGCGGTGGCGGTGCGCCGCTCGTCAAAACCGGCGAGTATCTCGTCACGTTTATCTACGGCGACGAGCGGCAGAAGCAGGTGCTTCGCGTCGAACGAGTGGGTAACATCACCGGTGTTCAGAGCTTCGGCGGCGACGATGACGACGATGGATGGGAGGACGACGGCCACTCGCCGTGACGTGCGCGGGTCACTACCACCACGAGAGAGGACGACGGCATGGCAGAACGATCGGTGACCGCACCAATGCAGCTGGATGCGCGGTCGGGTGGTGCAGGGACATCGGACGAGCCGGACATGAAGACGATCAGACAGGTCGTGATCGCGTCGTCAGCCGGTACCGTGATCGAGTGGTACGACTTCTATGTCTTCGGGACACTGGCGCCGATTCTGGCGCCTTTGTTTTTCCCGAGCTCAAGCGAAACGGCAGCGTTCCTGAATACGCTCGCGACGTTCGGCGCCGGCTTCGCCGTCCGGCCCCTCGGCGCGCTGGTATTCGGCCGTATCGGAGACATGGTGGGCCGCAAGTATGCGTTTATGGTCACGCTGCTGATCATGGGCGCGGCGACCGCGGCGATCGGTTTGTTGCCGACGGTCGCCAGCATCGGCATCGCCGCGCCGATCATGCTGGTACTGCTCCGGCTCTGCCAGGGTCTCGCGCTGGGTGGCGAGTATGGAGGCGCGGCGATCTACGTCGCCGAACATGCGCCGGCCCATCGACGCGGCTACTTCACGTCGTTCATCCAGGCCACCGCGACGCTCGGCCTGCTGGTGTCGCTGGTCGTGATCCTGGTCACGCGCGCGGTGTTGGGTGAGGCCGCATTCAAGGTGTGGGGGTGGCGCATTCCGTTCCTGCTCTCGGCGCTGTTAGTGGTCATGTCATACTATATCCGCCGTCGCATGCAGGAGTCGCCGGTGTTCCGACGGATGAAGGAGGAGGGCACGGTGAGCCGGATGCCAATCAAGGAGGCGTTCGGCACATGGGAACGATGGAAGATCTTCCTGTCAGTGCTGTTCGGCGTCGTGGCGGGTCAGGCAGTGGTGTTTTACACCGGGCAGTTCTTCGCGCTCTTCTTCATTCAGAAAGTGCTCAGGCTCTCGCTCACCGATTCATACGTGGCCGTAGCGCTCGGCATCGTGATCGGCACGCCCTTCTACCTGCTCAGCGGCTCGCTGTCCGATCGGATCGGGCGCAAGCGGATGATCGTGGGCGGCCTGTTTCTGGCCGCGCTCGCGCTCTATCCGATCTATCGGGGAATGATGTGGGCGGGTGGTCCCGTCACAGGTGAAGGGGCGGCGGCGGTGGCGATGCATCCGCACATCATCGTGCTGGCGTTGCTGGTGGCGGCGCAGGTGTTCCTGGTCACACTCTCGTACGGACCGATGGCAGCGTTTCTGGTTGAGAGCTACCCCGCGCGCATCCGATACACGTCCATGTCGCTTCCGTATCACCTCGGTAACGGCTGGTTCGGCGGATTCACGCCGCTGATTGCCGCCTCGATGGTTGCGGCGTACCAGAGCCCGTATGCCGGGCTGGTGTATCCGATCGCGGTGTGCTTGATCGGTGGCGTGATCGGGCTGCTGTTCGTGCGCGAGCCAGACGGATCGCGCGCGAACGACGTCAGCTGAAATCCCGACTCGAGGCGAGTGTGGGGGTGCGTGACCGCTGCCGTGTCGTTCGCGTGACCGCTGCGATTCATCGTGGATTCATCGGCCGGGAATATCTCGCAAGCGAGGATTCTGGACTCGGTCGCGACCGGGGTAGCGTCACAATGGAGCGCGGACGCGCACCGCGCGGAATGGTAACAAGGCGACGGTAGCGAACTGTCTGGCCCGCAGTTTGCGTTCGAGCTTGCAGTGCAGCCTGAACAGCGCCGGCCGCGGCGTGGCTGTCAATGAAATTCTCCCCACCCGGAGTTCTGAATGGTCGCAGGACTGTTGGTGCTGTTGCTGGCATCTGCTGACACCACGATGCGAATCGCGCCTGTTGTGCCTGACACACTTACGGAGTCGTCAGGCGCGTTGATCGAGACGCTCACTGTACATGAGCGCGCGGCCACGGATTCCGTGCTTGGCGTGTTGTCCACAGTAGCTCCGCGCGCAGGAATCACCGATCCAACTGTTCGACTGCTGTGGCCATTGCCGGACACGGTGGTGAAAAAGAAAAAGCGCGTTCTGGTGGAGTATTCAGATTGGTACGGCCGCCGCCTGGCCATCCACCGAACGCTGACGTGGGCGATGATCCCACTCTTCGCAATCTCTTATTACACGGGTGAGCGACTCGCGCGCGACGGCCGCATCGATTCGCCGGCCTGGGTGCGCACTGCGCATCCGTACGCCGCCACCGGAGCAACTGTAGTCTTCGGTGTAAACACAGTGACGGGACTCTGGAACCTTTGGGACGCGCGACATGATCCGCAGGGACGCGTGCGACGCGTTATCCACTCGGTGCTCTTTCTCGCGGCTGATGGCGGCTTCGCGTGGGCCGGCTCGCTTGGCAAACAGGCGCGTGACAACAGCGAAATCCGCAACAAGCATCGCGCCATCGCGCTCTACTCCATGGGCGTGAGCTACGTCGGCATGATGATCATGCTGTTGGGTGGCAAGTGATTGCGATTCTCGAGTCAGT
>JANMWU010000323.1:0-2645 GCA_031380785.1 Gemmatimonadaceae bacterium | reverse complement strand
GGCGGTCGATCACCAGGTGAGCTGGTCGATGTACTTCGCCGACCCCGATGCAAACCCGTTCGAGATCACCTCGGATCAGTACGCCGTTCTGGCGCCGCTGCTTTGCGAGACGGGCCGGTGACGCCATTCATCGAGAAGCCTAGAGGTCAGCCGCTCCCTCACCACGCACCATGCGCAGCCTAGAAGCACTTCGCCGTTTCTACGCCCAATACGTCACTGCGAGCGCAGAGGTCGTCGATGAGCGGATCGTCGACGCATTCGCGAACGTCAAACGGGAGCATTTCGTTGGCCCTGGCCCTTGGCATATACCGGTCAGAGACGGCTACATCGTGACCGATACGGATGATCCAGCCGTCCTGTGCCAAGACATCCTTGTCGGCCTGGCGCCAGATCGCGGGATTAACAACGGAGAGCCGAGCCTTCATGCGAAATGCATGGCGGCAGCCAGTCCGCAGGTGGGCGAAGTCGTCGTCCACGTCGGCGCTGGTACTGGCTACTACACGGCGATCCTCGCACATCTCGTGGGCCACAGTGGCCACGTGCATGGGTTCGAAATCGAACCCGACATCGCTCTGCGCGCTGCCGAAAACCTGGCTCATTCCGCGAATGTCGTGGTCCACGCCCGTTCGGCGCTTGGAGTGCGACTCCCGCTTGCCGACGTTATCTATGTCAGCGCCGGGGCAACGCACATACCCGCGGCGTGGCTCGATGCTCTGGCGCTCGGGGGTCGCCTCGTTCTGCCGCTCACACCGAACGAGCGTCACGGCTGCATGCTGCTGGTTACTCGCATGTCCGAATCCGGGTACGCGGCTCGCATTTTCTCCACGGCCAGCTTCATACCGTGCATCGGTGCCCGAGACGAAAAGCAGTCCAGCGTCGTCGCGGCAGCTCTGGATGCCGGCTCGACAGATGAAGTCCACTCCTTGCGTCGCGGCAGTGAACCGGACGACTCTGCGTGGTGCATTGGGACCGACTGGTGGCTGTCTACCGCAGAGCCAGCCGAATGAACTGCGCTCCTCCAAAACTCACCTTTAGCCTTTCCGCCCATGTCAAACGTTGGGTTTCGCGGTTTCACAACCCCAATCTCCAACCGACAGGCCTTGATCCCTGGCCCCGTTGACAACAGAAAGAGACGTACGCCTTCTTCAACGTTGGCAGCGTCAGTGACTCAGGAAAATGGAGGGTGGAGGGGTCGTCTGTTTGCTATGAGTGGAAGAAGTTTCCAGGCGGCTGCTCGGAGCATCGAAGTGTCGGCGACCTGGTCTATGTCAAGCGCTTCAGTACGGGTGAAGTGGTGGTGCTTCAGCCAAAGTGAGATCCAGTACCGCGACTGGACGCGGTCGGCTGCGACACGCGGAATAGGCTTGGAAAGTGCCGGTCGCGAAGGGTCATGAACGGCAGTTCGATGAGCCGATACAGCAGGGCACCCACGGCCACTGAGGTTGCCGCAATCGCCGGCAGTTCCAACCACGGCGGGGCAGCATGTTGCGTCGCGTACCGATCCAGGATGAAGGCGACGGCCTTGTGCGACAGGTAGATCGAGTAAGACCAGCGCGCAAGCGCGCTGGCGCCGGGGATGCGGATGAAGTGCAGCGGCGAACGTTCGCTGAGTGCAGATGCGACCAGCAACGAGAACGCGGCTGCGATGCAGGAATAGCCGAAGACGGTCATGAAGAACGAGTAGCCGTAACCATCGACGGCGTAGTGCGCAACAACGCCGTAGCCCGCGAGCGCAACGGCTGCCACGCCGGCCCAGAACAGCGTGTTGCCACGCGCCATCAAACGGCGCCACAGAACAGGATGAAAGTTCTTCATCATCGCCACTGCAATGCCCGGCAGGAACTCGTCGAAGCGGCACAGGGTCGCGTAGTAGATGTTGGGGTAATAGCCAGGCGTTGCGCCCATGTCGTTGTGACCGTACATCGACCACAGCACCCCGCGCGCGACGATGCCGGTCGCCAGCAACGCGAGCAGCAGCCACCACGCCTGGTAGCGGCGGGTTCCGACGCGCATCGCGACCAGCACGGTCAACGGCAGCACGAGGTAGAACTGCTCCTCGATGCACAGCGACCAGGCGTGTGAGAACGCGGTGCCGGGTTGAAGCTGGTAGTTCTGCGTGAACGTGAGGAACGTCCACAGCGGCGGCGGCGGCCGGCCGCCCATCACCGACGGCAGCAGGAAGTACGCCGCGAGCACGACCCAGAACATCGGCCAGGTGCGCAGCGCACGGCGCGCATAGAACGTGGTCAGTAACAACTGCCGACCCTGAGCCAGCCCCGAAAAGATCTGGTTTCCGATCAGGTAACCGCTGAGCACGAAGAACAGGTCAACGCCCACCCAGCCCACCGTGCTGCCCCAGCCGAAGGTCGGCTCGCCCGAAACGAAAACCATGTAGTGGTACATGAAGACGAGCACGATGGCCAGCGCGCGCAGCGTGTCCAGACCGTTCGAGCGGATCGGGATCATGCGGATGACGACGGTTCGAGGCGCGCCATCAGCGCGTGGCCCGGCGCCGCACGCACTCCAGGTACTTCTCGCCATCCGGCGGCAGGCCGCTGCGCTGCGAGGCCCAGATCATCTCGCCCAGGCATTCCATCACCTCGTGCTGGGCCTCGTGCACCGAGCCGCGCCGGGCCGCGAGCAGC
>JANMWU010000288.1:0-1779 GCA_031380785.1 Gemmatimonadaceae bacterium | reverse complement strand
TACGACTGCACACCGAAACCGGACACCAATCGCCATGAACACGGCGGCGTCTGCTCACAACTCGTTGCTGTTGTGGTACGCACTGTTCGCGGTGGTGGCGCTGGTGGTACTGATTGCGAAGTTCCGGCTGCATCCGTTCGTGGTACTGATCGCCGTGTCGCTTGGCATGGGTGTTGCCGCTGGCATGCCGCTGGCGACAATCGTCAAAGCGTTTCAGGACGGCGTGGGCACGTCGCTGGGATTCATCGCAATCGTGGTGGGACTCGGCACGATGCTCGGCAAAATGATGGCCGAGTCCGGCGGCGCGGCGCGCATCGCGAAGACGCTCATCGGTGCGTTTGGAGAGAAGCGCGTGCACTGGGCCATCATGTGCGTCGCGTTCATTGTCGGCATTCCGGTGTTCTTTCAGGTCGGCTTTGTGCTGCTGATTCCGCTCGTGTTCACGATTGCACGGCAGACCGGTACATCGCTGATCAAAATCGGCATACCGCTGGTGGCGGGATTGTCGGTTGTACACGGCTTCGTCCCACCACATCCGGCCGCGATGCTGGCGGTCGTGGCGTACAAGGCAGATGTCGGCCGCACGATTCTCTTCGCGCTGCTGGTTGGACTTCCCACCGCTGCGCTGGCCGGGCCGGTGTTTGCGACCTGGATAGCGCCGCGAATTCAGCTGCCGGCGCACAATCCGATGGCCGCGCAGTTTGAAAGCGACGATGCGCGCACGATGCCGGGTTTCGGAATCACCATCTTCACCATCATGCTGCCGGTGCTGCTGATGCTCGGCGCCAGCGCGTCCGAGGTCATGCTGGCTGCCGACAGTCCACTGCGCCACACCATGGCGTTTGTGGGAAGCCCGATCACATCGCTGCTGACGGCGTTGCTGTTTTCATTCTGGTCGCTTGGGCGTAACCGGGGCTTCACGAAGGACCAGATACTCAGGTTCTGCAACGACTGTCTGGCGCCGACGGCTGCGATTCTGCTTGTGATTGGCGCCGGCGGTGGATTCAACAAGGTGCTGATTGAAAGTGGCGTGGGACGCGCCATCGCCGATGTTGCGATCGGCGCGCACGTGTCACCGATCCTGCTGGCCTGGACGGTCGCCACGCTGATCCGGGTTGCCACCGGCTCGGCGACAGTCGCGATGACAACAGCCGCTGGCATCGTTGCCCCAATCGCGCTGCTTACGCCTGGCACGCCGCCGGAGCTGCTCGTGATCGCCACCGGCGCCGGCGCGCTGATGCTCTCGCACGTGAACGACTCGGGCTTCTGGCTGATCAAGGAGTTCTTCAACATGAGCGTGCAGCAGACGCTGCGTACGTGGACGGTGACCGAGACGATCATCGGCGTGTCCGGACTGGTATTCACGCTGTTGCTCAGCGTCGCGATCTGAGTTCCGGTTGCAGCGGTGTACCTTCGTGGTCTCATTCACCGCAGTACGGGCACCACCGGAGGTCTGATGCGTCACCGTCGTCATTCATGCGTCATGCTCGTCACGCTGTTGTTCACCGCGTGCACGGCGAAAACCACTCCGCCGCCCGAGATCACGTTGCCGGCGGCGCGACTGCCGCTCGACGGATGGATCGATGCCACCGCCACTCTGGCGTCGGGCCGGACACCCGTCTATGAAGGTGACGCGCCGATGGTGTTCAGCTTCCTCAAGGACATGCGCAAAGGCGATCCGCTCACGCTCTCCAAGTACGATCTCGGCGCGCACAGCGGCACCCACATCGACGCACCGATGCATTTCGTCAGGGACGGTGCGTCGATCGATGCGGTGAA
>JANMWU010000219.1:0-3224 GCA_031380785.1 Gemmatimonadaceae bacterium | reverse complement strand
CGTGTCCTTGGCAGCGACGACGCCTTTGCCGAGTCGCACATCGCAGGTGGTGTGCAACGCAGCGGTGACCTCAGGACGCGTGCGCGGTCCGCTCACGAGTTCGAGCAACCGCATGTAGCGCGGCGGATTGAAGAAATGCGTGATCGCGAAGTCGGCGGCGAATGCCTCGCTCTGGCCGGCGATCAGATCGTGCAGCGGGATGGTCGACGTATTCGATGTGATAATGCTGCCGGCCCGTCGCGCACCATCCAGTTTTTTGTAGAGCGATGCCTTCACCGCCGGATCTTCGAACACGGCCTCGATGATCCAGTCCACTTCACCCACCGCCGCGAGATCGTCCGCCACATTGCCCGGTGTGACGAGAGCGGCCGCTTCGGCGCTCATGAATGGCAACGGCTGCTGCGTGCGCATGCGTGCCAGCGCTCCCGCCGCCAGCACGTTACGATCGGCAGCGCCAGCTGGAACGATATCAAGCAGGAGGACCGGAATTCCCGCGTTCGCAAGCTGCGCGGCAATTCCGCTCCCCATAGTGCCCGCGCCGACGACAGCGGCGCGGCGGATCTCGATGGCCATGAATTTCGGTGTCAGGGTGTGCGGTCAACAATAAGCTGAAGCTGCGGCGTGGTTTCGGACGGCGTATTGGGATCGCGCAGCATCTCAGTCACCACCGTACCGGTGGCTAAAACGCTGGTCGGGATATAAATGCCGCAGTTCGAGCCATTCGCGGTCGGAGTCAGTCCGGCGCCGATGATGCAAAGCTGATACGTGCCGGCCGGCACATCGACGGCGGCCACGCTCCGGAATCCGAGGCTCGAGAACACACGTGTGCTGGTGCTCAGGACCGCTCCGGCCAGCGCCGCATGCACGTCAACCGAGCCGGCAGCGGCCGCTGCGTGCAGGGCGCGAAGGCGGATCGACCCTGACGCTGGCGACGTCAGATTGTCCTGCAGAATGACGAAGCGCGGCGCGGATGCGCCTGTCCCGCTGGCGCGGCCGCTGGCGATGATCGTGTAACTCAGATCCGTGAGCAGCGTGACGGTGCTGTCGATGATTGTCGTCGCACCAAGGTATGCGCGCAGACGCAGCGGCGTCTCGGCGGGCAGCGCCGTGTACGAACCAGGCAGCGATGGAGCAACCATCGTGAAGGTCAAGCCGGTGAACGTCTTCTGATCGCCGACGCCGAAATCGATGCTGCTCGCGCCGGCAACGGCCTGAATGACCTTGACGCGCGCCGACGCTGACACCGGTGCGACCGAGTTGTCCTTGCCGCACCCCGTGAGTGTGGCGGCGACGATGAGCGCGAGAGTAAGAAGACGCATGACATAGCTCCGTTATGAACGAGGCGAAGTGGCCGGACGTGCGGTGACCGCAGGGTCAGGAGAGCGGCGCGCACAGCTGAGTTGAGAACCCGGGAGTACTTCGCCAAGGTCCCGTCTCCATGCAGGGACGCTACGCAGCGTCCGCAGGAAACACGAGCATGGGCAGCGTCCGGCGCCACGCATCTTCACGCTGAAGCATGAGCTCCAGTGGGAGCGTCCAGCGCACCGACTCGGTGGCACTGTACCAGCTGGCCGGAGCCGTAGCGGGAATGCGAAATGTGACGGTCTGGCGCCAATCCTCGCCGCTGGCTATCGGCCCGCCTGCCATCGACACCGGCAACACCATCGCCGCTTCGATCGCGCCCGGCGTCGAACCGTGCGCAACCCGCGTGCCCAGTGTCGGTGTGCTGCACTCCTCACCGCATTGCGCGGGTAGTGCCGAGCGGCTGGCCGTTGGGATGCCATGTCGGCTTTGGGCCATTGGCCAGGATCAGCATCGCTTGCGCCGCTGCTTCGATCACGCGCGCCATGTGCGCCGGATCGGCGTACTGCGCTTCGTCGCGCACCGTGTGATAGTCGGCGTGCAGATTGAAACTCGACAGCGTGTGCGCGGGAATTCCCATGCGCGCGAAGGCGATGTTGTCGCTGCGTTCGAAGAATCGTTGCGATGGCCGGCGATCGGGCACGATGGGAATTCCGCCGTCGCGCAACTGATCGCCGAGTGTGGAGCGTTCGTACCCGGTGAGCCACGCCTTGCCCGGCCCGCCGGCCAGACTGTCCGGTCGTCCGATCATTTCCACTTCGAGATTTGCGACCAGCTGTGACAGCGGTCGCACCGGATGATCGATGAACCACCTCGTGCCAAGCAATCCCACTTCCTCGCCGGTCATTGCCGCGAAGACGATTGTGCGCCTCGGTTTTTCCTTCGCCTGTGCCAGCAGTCGCGCCACACGCAACACGGCGATCGTGCCCGCCGCATCATCATCGGCGCCGTTGTTGATCGAGTCGCCGTTGACGGGTTTCGTGATGCCGATGTGATCGTAGTGCGCCGTCATCAGCACATACTCGTCTTTCAGCGCCGGATCGCTGCCTTCGATGTAGCCGATCACATTTGCGCCGGGCAAACGCCGCGCAACCGGCAGCGAGTCGTACGCACCCCAGCTGGCGAGCAGCTGCGGTCGCACACGGGCACCCGCAGCGGAAACGTCCGATGCCAGCGGCACTCGTTGCACGAAGCCGCTATCACCCGCCGGCTTCAGTCCAGCCGCTGCGAATTGCGCTGCCAGCCAGCGCGTCGCACGCCAGCTGCCCGTCGATCCGGTGTGTCGGCCTTCCATGCTGTCCGCGGCGAGAATGCCGAGATCGCGCGCGATGTCGGCATCGCGCACATGCGGCGAGTACGATCCCGGTTTCGGCGGCGCAGTTGCCGTTGGAATGGCCACAAACGCAAGCCAGGTACCGGTCGGATCGATTGTCACGCGCGAAATATTCGTCAGCGGTGCGAAAGCCAGATCGGCAGCGATCGTCCAGCCGGGCTGACCACGCGTCCATGTGCGCAGCGTGGTGCCGGAACCGGAAACGACCGTCGCGCTGTCCAGCCACGCATACTCTTCCTGCGTCGGCAGCGTCGGCACCAGCCGCGCAACGGCTTTCGTTGTAATGTCGAGTTCATCGATGTACCACTGCGCGCCGGCTTTCTGAATGAACGTCACCCGCGAGGTTCCAGGCACGCGTTTGACGCCGCGTCCGATGTCCTTCGCAATAGTATCGATCCGGCCACTCACTGTGTCCATGAGTTGCAGCGTGGCCGGTGCACCGAGCACAAACATCACGACCTTCGAGCCAACCCACGCGTAGTAGCCGACCGGTTTCACCGAACCGACCAGTCGTTCCGCCTTGGCATCG
>JANMWU010000203.1:0-1581 GCA_031380785.1 Gemmatimonadaceae bacterium | reverse complement strand
CGCCTGGTCGTTCTCGATCATCATGTTGCTGAACGGCTGCTTTGCGCTCGCGTACCTGTCACTGAATGGCGCGATTGCCGGTCAGGATTCGGTGCAGATCGGCGATCCGTTTCTGGCGGCGTTCAGCTTCTCCATGTCGGCATTTACAACGTCCGATACCGGCCCGATGTACGCGGTCGGCGCCACTGCGCACTGGCTCTCGATCTTCGAGGCGCTGCTTGGTCCGCTGACGCTTGTCGTTGTCGCGGGGCTGCTCATTGCGCGGTTGATCCGGCCGCGCATGAGCCTTCAGTTCAGCGACTCGGCTGTGGTCGCGCCGTACGAAGGTGGACGCGCGCTGATGTTCCGAATCGTCGGGACATCGCCAAGTGAGCTGAGCGATGTGCAGGTTAAGGTGAATCTGGCGATGTTCCAAACGAACGACGGCGTGCGCTCACGCGAGTTCCATCAGCTGGATCTGGAACGTGATTCGGTGGAGTTCTTCACGCTGCACTGGACTATCGTCCACCCGATCACCGAGCGCAGCCCGTTGCGTGGCTTCACGCCGGCGATGCTGCGCGAGGCTGAGGCGGAGCTGCTGGTGTCGGTGAATGCCCACGAGGCAACTTTTTCCACGCGTGTGACGTCGCGCAGTTCCTATCTGTGGGACGAGATCCGATGGGATGCTAAGTTCGCGAGCATCTTCGTGAGTGCGCCGGACGGTGTCATCGCAATTGA
This sequence comes from Gemmatimonadaceae bacterium, assembly GCA_031380785.1. Classification (GTDB taxonomy): domain Bacteria; phylum Gemmatimonadota; class Gemmatimonadetes; order Gemmatimonadales; family Gemmatimonadaceae; genus JACMLX01. The sequence goes on along the minus strand of JANMWU010000203.1, from coordinate 864 downwards.
CGTCGAACGCCTCGACCGGCTCGACCTGCTGTCCGAAGGCTCGACTTCTATTCCCGCAGCGTCAGAGCAAACCACCGATGCGTCGCCAACGGGGCGCATGTAGCAGCTTCATGCGGACTATCTCAATGCTGAGAAACAAGAGCGATAACGCAACGGTGCGACGAACGCTGAACGCTTGGTGATACAAGCGAAAAGCGGAACAGCCTTGACGCAAAGGCGCAAAGAAAAGGCACGGCTATCAGGAGCGCGGCGATCCTCGCTCGCACGCGGACCGAAGTTGTTTTGTAACTGCAACAGCGAGCCGCAGTTCCAAAAAAACTGACCTGGAACGTGGCGAGGCGTCGTGTCTATGCGCTCGGAACGCTTCGCGTCTTCGCGCCTTTGCGTCAAAGCAGTTGGCGTTCGTTGCGCCGTTGCGTTGATGCTGTTGCTGTCAGCCGCCTCGGGTTCGTCGCGATACAGCAGCTGTGACGATCAGCTCAAACTTCGCGCTCGGAACGCGCGATTGCTGCTTCAACGATCGTTCCCGATGCCGAGCCGCACGGCTTCGTGGTCGAGCTCCTCTTCCAGCTCGCGCAGCGTCTCGTCCGAGATCGCACCCTCGTTGCGCAGCCGTACAAGCAGCCGACGCTCGGCACTGAGCACACCGGTGCGGAGTCGGCGACTGGTGTCGGCGTCGCGGGTGTGATGATCGTGATGCCCGATCCGGTCGCGCAGCTCGCTGCGGATCCGCTCCACCGCAGCCGGCACCGCCCATGGTTCACGCGCCAGGTCCTCCAGCGCCTCGGCGCCGCGACGCAGCGCTTCACGACGGGCGTGGCGCTCTTCTTCGTGATGGGCCGTCTCCGGCGCGAAGTTGAACCA
>JANMWU010000176.1:0-14880 GCA_031380785.1 Gemmatimonadaceae bacterium | reverse complement strand
GGCGGCGCTGCATGCGATTCCAACGGCGAGCGCCGGTGCGATGGGATATCTCGCCGGGACGGCAGCACTCTGGTCACCGTTTGCCATTGCACCACCGTTGCTGGCGCCGGCGTATCGCGCGCGCTGGGCGGTGAACGCATCCGTGCGCGGCCTGATTGCGCTGTATGCGTTGGTCGCGGTGGTGGCGTTTGCGAGTGAGTTGCCGCAGGCGATACGCGGCGTGCAGAGTTTTTCGCGGTGGACGCTGGCGCCGCTCCGCGAACGCCCGCCGGACAAACCGCTGCTGGTCGGATTGCAGATTTTGCCGGCGTTGCGCGGATTACCGGCGCCGCTGGCGCTGCGCTACGACACCGGGCTCGCCGACAGTGCAAACGTCGATGCGATCGCAGTCACGGTTGCCCCAGGCGGTGCGTCGGCGCGTGCGCTCGACTCGCTGTCACATGCGCTGGACGCCTATCGCGCCGACAGCACGCTGATCCTCGTCACGATCGGATGGGACGCGCAGGAAGCGCTGCGCGTGCGCTTTGCGCCAACGGCGTGGGAGCGTGAGCGGGTGCAGCTCGTCGATCAGGTGATGCGACGACTGCGTCCCGACGTGCTGGTGCCGATCGAAGATCCGAACGGACGCGGCGCGCAGATTGTCGGTGAGCGTTCAGCGCGCGCGTGGCAATCACTGCTCACGCAAACCGCGCGCACCGCGCACGCGATCCGTCCGCGCACGAAAGTGCTGGCGGAGTTCGCGACCTTCGACGATCGCGACAGCGTCATGGCGACGTGGGCGACGACGCCGGCGTCAGGCATGGATGGCATCGGCTACATCCTCCAGCCCGGATTCCGCGGCGGCGTAAGTCTCGAGGCGCGGATGCAGGCGGCCGATCGCTGGCGCGCCGTGCGGGCAAAGCGCGGTCCGGCATCGAACGATGAATGGGTGATGCTCGCGGCCGGCTATCCATGGACGCAGGGCGAGCAGGCGCAGGACCGCGGCATCTGGGGGGTGCTGGCGTGGGCCAGTGCACGGCCGACGATCGGCGGAGTGGTGGTCGGCGACGCAGGCGACTACGACACCCGGCGAGGACTGCGCGGACCCGGCGGACGATTGCGACCCGCGAATGCGTCGCTGAAGCGCGCGATACGAGGGTTGGCGGAAGCGGCGCGGTGACCCGCGATCAACTTTTCGCGACGCCCCGCACCACCGCTTCCACGCGCCGCACCGGATCGCACCAGGTTCGCACGACATTCTGCACATCCTCCGCCGTCACGGCACGCAGCATCGGCACATACTCGTCCAGCTCGTGCAGACCAGTGCCCGACGCCCACGCATCCACCATCTCCGACAACTGCGCGCTGGCGCTTTCCTGCTGCAGCGCATGCATACCGATGGCGTACGAGCGCGCACGTTCGAGTTCTTCCCGGCCCACCGGCGCATCACGCATCGCAGCAAACTCCGCCAGCAGGCCGGCGCGTGCCTCGAGCTCGCGTTCCGGTGCGCAAGCGATGTAGGCGCTGATCATGCCTGCATCGCGCATCGCCGTCGTGCTCACGAATACGCTATATGCGAGCGACTGCCGACTGCGCAGCGACTCGAAGAACCGTCCGCCAAGTCCGCTCGCAACACCGGTCATCAGCGACGCCGCGTAGCGAGCCGGATCCTGACGAGACGGACCGCGAAACAGCATTGCCACGGCACTTTGCTGCTTCGTACGCTGATCGATCACTTCGATCGGTTCGGAGGGCAACGGCGGCGCGATCACATGCGATTGTGTGCCCGGACGGAGTAGCGAGAATTCGCGCGCGATCATCTCAGCGAGCACCGCTGGTTCCGCACCACCGATGATAGCGAGCACTGAATCGCCTGCAAGCACCGCCTGTGCATGCCACGCCTTGACTGCATCGGCCGTCAGAGCGGCGACACTCGCTTCGGTGCCCAGTGCATCGATGCCGAAAGTGTGCGAGCCGAAGAGCGCCTGCCGCGCGACGGCGAGTGGCTGGCGCACCATGTCGTCTTTCCGCGCCTGCAGCCCGGTCAGCATCTGCGCCCGCTCGCTCGCTACCGCATCGTCAGCGAACGTGGCATGCTGCACGACGTCAGCCAGCAGCGTCGCTGCCGCCGGGGCGTCGGCGCTCGGCGTGCTGATGGACCATCCAACAAACTCCTTGCTCGCCGACGCCGATACACCACCACCAATCCGTTCAGCATCTTCGGCGATCTGCGCCGCGGTCCGCGTCGCAGTGCCTTTCACCGACGCACGCGCCATCAGCGATGTCAGTCCTGCCTGCGCCGGCGGCTCATTGATCGCGCCGCCCTGCACCCAGCACCCCATGTGAATCAGCTTCGCGCCATGCTTGCGACGGACGAGCACCGGCACACCCTGCGCAGTGCGGAAGACATGCACATCACCAACGCGTGTTTCGGCACAGACGGCGGCAGGAATCGGCGACACAGACACGGGATTGCGCAATTCGACCGTCAGCGGCACGACAGCGCTCGCGTTCCACGACGCGATCAACGCCGAACCATCAACGTCGAGCGGCGCGCTGCCCTGCGGCCGGTAGCTCACCACCGCGACCGTCTCACTCGTGCACCACTTGAGCAGCACGCGACGCACATCGTCGGACGTCACAGCGTCCACCGCGCTCCACCACGCCTCGCCGACGTCGGCGCCGCCAAGTGATTCCCACACCACCATCTCGCCGGCCTGACCTTCCATTGACTCTTCGGAACGCAGTCGACGCGTGTGCATCACATGTTTCACGCGCGCCAGTTCATCATCGGTGGGGCCGTCATGCTGCAGCGCACGGACCTGCTGCCACGCCGCCGCCGTCGCCTCACCGATAGTTGAATCGGCTCCGACAACGCCGACCGCGAACACGCCAAGTTGCGTTGGCGTGTAGTGATAAGCACTGGCCGTCATCGCCAGACCGCGTTCACGTACGGCGCGATACAGGCGCGACGCGCGACCGGTGGAGAGCACGCCCGACGCGACATCCAGAGCCGGCGTGTCGGGATGCAGCGAACCGACCGTACGCCAACCAAAGGTGCTGTGCGACTGCTGCAGGTCGCCGGTGAGCGCGCGATAGCGCGCACCATGCCACCGCCCCTCCTCCGGCCCGTGGTCGGGCATCGGATCGCGGGCCGGCAACATGCCGTAGCATGCACCCACTGCCGCTTCGACGGCTGAGGCATCCACATCACCGACGACGGCCAGTATGCTGTTCGACGGCGTGTACCAGTTGCGATAGAAACCGTGCACCATGCCGTGCGTGAACGTGCGCAGCCCTGCCTCGCGGCCGATGCGCCAGCGCCGCATGCGATGCGTGTCGTGCAGCACTTCGTACAGCGTCTCCGCCGTCACCGCCGAGGGCGTGTCTTCCTTGCGCGCCGCTTCCTGGATGATCACTTCCAGTTCGCGTCGCAATTCGTCAGCGTCGATCAGCGAGTGCGCGAAGGCATCAAACTGGATTTCCAGGCCGCGATCCCAGCTGGCGCTGGGCAGCACGGTGATGTAGGTCGTCGCGTCGTAGATGGTGTGCGCGTTCAGCCAGCCGCCGACTTCCTTGGTGGCGGTTGCTATTTCGCCGGGCCCGCGCGTGGGCGTGCCCTTGAAGTACATGTGTTCGAGAACATGCGCGATGCCGATTTCGGAATCGGGCTCGTCGAAGTAACCGGCCTTCACTCGCGTGACGATCGCGACCACCGGCGCCGCACGGTCTTCCCGGACGAGGAGCGTAAAGCCGTTCGGGAAGACCGTACGGTGGGTGTACAGGCTCAATGGATGATTTTCAGGACGCCGGCGTCAGCGCTGCCACGCAAGAACGCTTCAGCCGATTCGGTTGGCACGCGCTGGCCTGTCTGCGCCTGCACGCGCGCCGCCTCGGCGAGCATGAACTCGTACAACGACTTGCCGCCCGCCGACGCATCGCGCATTTCAGTCACGATGGTGTCCCAGGTGCCGGTGAACATGTCGCCAGTGCGCGTCATCACACTGTGCTCGACAGCAGTCTCCTTCTTGTCGCGCATTTCAGCCAGCAGCGTGCCGAACAGCTCCAGCTGTCCCCGCGAATCGGCTTCCTCGTCGTTTTCGCCAAGAACGCGCGCCTCAATCTCGGAGAGCATCTCATCGATGCTGTCCGTTTCGGCATTCAGCTCCTCGAGCTGGGCCTGCCACTGTGCCAGATCGGGATCGTCATCCTGCAGACGATACGCCGCTTTCTTCAGCTCGATCAGGCGCCAGATCCCGAGCTCGTCCCAATGATCTTCGGGCGATGACTTTTCAAACTGGTACAGCGCGGCCTCGTACTCCTGCTTGTCGTACAGCAGGTTGGCGAGATAGATGCGCGCCTCGGTGTAGTCGGGATCGAGCTTGAGCGCACGACGCAGCGTGGAAATGGCGGCATCGTCTTCGCCGGAGCGATGCTGCGCATACCCCATGCAACTCACCGCCTCGGCTGACTCGGGCTCCTGCTGCACGGCAATGTCGAAAAACTGTGCCGCGTCCTCGACAAGGTTGTCACGGAACAGCGCCCGCCCAACCTGGAGCATCAGCTCCACGTCGTCGTGATAGCCGAGTTCGAGGATGCGACGGAAGTTCTTGCGCGCGTGATCCACCTGCCCGAAGCGCAGCAGCGTCTCACCCATGCCGGCCAGTCCGTCCTCGTGCTCCGAGTCGAGTGTCAGCGCTTCTTCAAAGCTGCGGCGCGCCCACGCGTATTCCTCACGCGCCAGACGTGCATAACCCTCGCCGACGTGCAACTCGACCGAAGTCGGATACAGCACCAGACCTTCGCGCAGCACCGCCAGCGCATCGTCGAAACGACCCTCGTTGTACAGCTGGTGCGCGCGTTCGTCGTACTCTTCGGACGAAAGGAATTGCGAGGCCATCGCGATAGTCCTCCGGGCAAAGCGTCAGCAGGGAAGATAGACCGCGGTACGCACCGTCAGCCACCCCGCCGTTCAGGTGATACACCACACGGTGGTTGTCGGTCGTTTGTATCGGTTCAACCCTGCTCGTACGACTGCCACGTCTCACCAGATACTGCATCACAGTAAACACGGCGGGAAGCCACGCCGTGCCCGCGATAAGTACGGTGTGTCAGCGAGCCAATGCGCTGCAGGCAACGGCGATGTGCGCCGCCAGCTCGGCATTCGATTCGAGCAACGCCAGGTTGGCCGGCAATGATCGGCCGTTGGTGGCAGCCAGCACGGCGCCAAGCAAGTAAGGCGTCAGGGCGGCGCCAGACACTCCGGCGGCGGCGGCGCTGCGCACTGCGCCCTCGACCGCCGTATCCAGCGTCGTGCGATCAAGTGCCGCACTGGCTGGCGGTGGCTGAACCACGAGCAGCGCACTGCGCGCGCCGAGTGACCAGTGCATACGGGCGATCTGTGCGATCTCCGCTGCCGACTCGGCGCGCTGCGACACACGCAGTCCAGTACTCGCGGTGAAGAAGCCAGGCAATTCGTCGGTGCAGTAACCGACGACCGGCACACCAAGCGTTTCCAGCCGCTCGAGCGTTGCCGGAAGGTCGAGTATCGACTTCGCTCCGGCGCACACCACGATCGTCGGCGTGACGGCGAGCGCGTGGAGGTCGGCCGACTCGTCGAACGGTGCACCGCGATGCACGCCGCCGATGCCGCCGGTGGCGAAGACTTGGATTGATGCTGCGTACGCGAGCGCGAGCGAGGCGGCGACAGTCGTGGCGCCATCGGCACCCTGGACCGCGCAGGCCGCGATGTCGCGCGCGCTGACCTTGCGCACGCCGTCGCGCGCGAGAAAGCGCGTCAATTCATCGTGGAGAAGGCCGATCGTCGGCTGGCCCGCGGCAACTGCGGTAAAGGCAGCGATGGCTCCTGTGCGCTCGACGGCAGCCACCATCTGATGCGCGGCAGTGGCGTTATGCGGAATCGGAAGGCCCTGCGAAAGCACCGACGTTTCCAGCGCCACCACCGGCGCGTTGCGTCGCAGTGCGTCAGCAATCTGCGGCAGTATGCGCAGAGATTTCATGCGAGTCCGATTGTCGACGAGCGAGTCAGCCGGCGGAAGGTCGCGCGATGTCAGTGCGTAACTCTTCCCGGCTCGACGGCACGAGGTCCGGTCTCGCGTTCGCGCATCGAAACCGGTTCAGCGGTCAGCAGCAAGCGATCGGGCGCCGGACCCACGTAGCGCGTCGGCCAGCAGGTGGTGAGTGTAAGCATCGGGGTGCCGGTTTCGAAAATCGCCCGCACGTCTTCGCCCACCACGCGACGCTGAATGATCCGCCAGCGCACCGCGAGTTCCGGCGTCTGTGTTTCGATTACGTCACCGATGCGCAGATCATCGAGGCGATGAAAATGCCGGTCACGATGTGCGGAGATGACCGAATTGCCGCGCTGACCCGGAAACACAGTGCCCGGCAAGTGACCTGGGCCGGCCCAGAGATCCTTGTCGGTAAGTCCTTCCACCACAACTTCATCGAGCCGGATCGCCGGGATGATGATGCGAACGACCGGAGCGCCGGCAGCAACGCGGGTGAGTCTGAGGCTCGCGATAGTGGCGCTGAATGGTGACGATTTCATCACCTTCATCCACTCTGACCGCGCGCGATCCCGCGCCACCGCTCCGCGAAGCATCTGCACGCACACGATCGACACTACGATCAGGCCGATGCCCAGCAGCGCGAATCCAAAGCCTCGCGGGCCGCGACGGCTTTGCCGACCGCGCCCGCGAGAATCGCGAATTCCTACAGGGCTAGCTCCGAGCGCGGAGAACTGTGACACAACCGATGGCGATGAGACCTGTGCCCAGCAGAAAGACAGACGGCAACGGAGTGGCGGTATTCGGCGCGCGCAATCCGGCGCGGAGAGAATCCGGCGAGACCGGATCCGGCACACGTCCGCGGTTCAACGATGGCGCGGTGCCGGGATTTGCATTGTCCGTGGCGCTGTTGGCCGGATTGTTCGATGCGTTGCGCGCACGTTCGGTCGCGGCATTCTCCGCATCCGTTGTCGAGCGCGCAGCATCTGTGTTACTGGCCGTGTTGTTTGCAACGTTCTGCGGCGGGGCCACATCGTCCGTGCGTGCGGCAAAGATCGATGGCACACCGCCGGCCGCCGCGAGAGCGCCAAGCAGTCCAAGCGGCGCAAAGGCGGCCAGGTTTTTCAGTTCGCCGCGTGGGTCGCCGACCGGACAATCGCAGGTCCCAGGCGCGGCAAGCGCTGCGGATGGAGCGGTTGTCGCCGGTGTTGCCGATTGTGCTGACACGACAGCTGGTGCCGCGACGAACGCAGCCCATGCAACCATCGTCATCGCTTGTTTGATCATTAACCGCGCTCCGACTCTGAGGCACATGACATGACGCTCACATATTGAGCGCACCTCATGTGCCAGCGAATCCAACTCTGATGCACCGGTCGCACCGATACCGACTGAGCCGCACAACCTCCACCGGCGCAGTCAGTTAGCGCTTCCGTCACAGGGACACGTTACTTACCGTGCGCGTAACATGCGAGCAGCGGGTTCGCGGACAACGGGCTCGTGTTGCACCGACGCAACATAATTGCCGAGCCGAGCCGGTCAGGGTCGAGGAGTCGGGAGGCGGGGCCAGGCGCTGGAGACGGCCCTGCCGAGCTCGGCCATCGTCCGCTGGGCTTCGGAGTCGATGACCCAGCGCTGGTCCGCATTCTCCCGTGTAAAGGCGCAGGTCACGACCCGCGACTGCAGGTAGAACACGGCGCACTCCGTCCGCACCTCGTCGGTGGCGCCGGTCTTGTGGGGCGCCCGGATCCCGTCCACGTAGCGCTGGAGCAGCTGGCCGTCGTCGTTGTGGTCCAGCATGTCCATGACCACCGAATCGGCCGCAGGGGACACAGCCTTGCCATCGGCGAGCAGCGCGAAGAGCCGCGCCATCTCATTCGGGGTTGTGACACCGAGCCCGTATTTCACCGAGCTGTCAGGGGCGACGCTCGCCAGCCGCAGAAACACCTTCGAGTGAACCTTGGTGCGCGGCAGCCCGCGCTTTTCCATCGCGTCCCAAACGCGTCGCATCTCCACCCGCGACAGCAGCAGATTGGTGGCCGTGTTGTCGCTCAACGTGAGCATCAGCCAGGCGGCGTCGTGAATCGTGATTTCGGCGCCATCATGCATGAATTGCAGGATTCCGGCGCCAGGAACCTTCTCGATGCGCAGCACGGTCACGCGATCATCTAGTGACAGCTGCCCCGCCTTCACCTGTTCCATCAGCGCGACTGCGATCGGCACCTTGATCAGACTCGCGGTTGGAAACGGTTCGTCGCCGCGGCGCGAGAGTCGTTCACCCGTGTCCAGGTTCACAATCGCGTACCCGACGACGCCGTGATGCGCATCACTGATGGAGTCGAGCGTGCGATGCAATGCCGCCGTGTCGGCGTGAGCCAGTGTCACCGCTTTCGCCGCGGCGGCGGTGTGCTGCGCCTGCGCTCCGACAGCAATGCCGGACAACGCAAGCGGGGCGATGACGGTCAGTCGCCGCCATCGCCCCGCTGTCCGACCGGCGCCGACAATCACTCGTCGGCGTCCGGGAACTCGTCGGATTTCTTCGTGGCGACCAGTTCGCGCTCGGGACTCGTCGGATCGTACAACGCCAGAATCTTGATCGTCTCGCCCGGATAGCAATCGAACTCCTTGCCCGTGCCCTTGTAGACCTTGATCTCGTGGCCATCCTCGAATCGCAGCAGCGCGAGAGGATACGACTCGTTCTTGTACTGCTTGCGGACGCGCTTCGGGGCTTGTGACATCGCTGGACGTTCCTCTGAGAGCTGGGCGGGCGGCGGCGACGCGAGGTGCGTCAGGTGACCACGGGTCGGTTGGCGGCGAACGCCTTCCACGCTCCGGTGGCAAGGATCTCGTCGAGCACCGCTACGGCGGCATCGAGTTCCTCATCGGTCGTGTAGAAGTGCGGCGCCACGCGTATTCCTGCCCCGGGACGGTAATCGATGACAATGTCTCGCGAGAGCAGGGCCTGCGCCACAGCCGCGCCGTGGGGGACGTCAAAGGCGACCGTGCCGCCGCGCCGATCGGGATCGCGGGGCGCTGACACGGTGAAACCCCGCGCGTCGGCCAGCGCGATGAGATGGGCGGTCTGCCGCCGACTCTTGGCCCGGACCGCCGGAAGCCCCGCCTCACCGATGATCGCGGGACCGTCGAGCGCTGCATACAGCGCTGGCACGGTTGGCGTCCCGCCGAGCCACCGCCACGCTCCGGACGCCGGTTCGAGCGTCGGCTCAAACGCAAACGGCCGCTGGTGCGCCTGCCAGCCGGTGAGCACCGGCCGCAGCGACGCTGACTGCTCAGGCGACACCCAGAGGAAGCATCCGCCGGGCCCACCGCACAACCACTTGAGCACACCGCCCATGTAGAAGTCCACTCCGAGCGCGCGCACATCGACCGGGATCACGCCTACGGCGTGATACGCGTCCAGCAGCACCAGTGCGCCAACCGCGTGCGCTTTCTCGATGATCGGCCCGACATCCACAATGAACGCCGACTTGAACAGTACGTGACTGATCGCGACCAGCTTTGTGCGTGTGGTGATCGCGTCTGCCACGCGTTGCGCATCAATGCAGATGTTGTCGTCCGTGCTGACGACGCTGACGCGTGCACCAAGCTTTGGCGCCAGTTCGTCAGTCACATACCGTACGCTCGGAAAATCCAGCGCCGTCATCACGATTTCATCGCGCGCGGGCGTGAACGTGAGTGCGGAGACGATCATCGCCTGCGCCTGACTCACCGTTGGCACCATTGCGACCGAACCCGATGGTGCGCCAATCAGCGGCGCCACGATGTTGCCGACCTCGATGGGCAACTGCCACCAGCGATCGGCCCATGCTTTAACGCCGAGCGTCCGCCACGATTCGGCGTACTCGCCAAGCCTGTCGGCGGTCGTCTCCGGCATCGCACCGAGCGAATTGCTGACGAGATAGGTGCAATTCGAAAGAATCGGGAAGCGATCGCGGAAGCGCAGCAGCGAATCGTCTTCGCCGGTGGCACTCATACTGCTTGTGCGGTCATGGGCGTGAGAGTGCGACGGGCGACAACAAAGATCAGCGACGCGACTGCGAGCGTGGCTCCAAGCACACTCCACTCGGCCAGCGTGATCGACGTGAGCAGCCAGCCGATAAGGAGCACCGTGATAACAGGAATTGCCGGGCCGCCCGGCACAGAAAACGGGACTGCGCCTTCCTGTCTGATGCCGCGCCGGCGCAGAAGCAGCGTGGCGCCGGCGCACGCGGCGTACAGCAGCAACGCGGCGAGATTTGAAATCACGGCCAGCTGCTCAAACGAATTGAAAATCGCCAGCAACCCGACGAACGATGTCTGCACGACGATGGCGACGTGCGGCGTGCGATAGGTGGGATGAATTGCGCCGACAATGCGCGGCAGCAGACCGTCCTGTGCGAATTTCCAGAGCGCCCGGGGTACTGCGAGCGTCATGCCGCTCACATAGCCGAACATCGAGATCGATGCGCCGATGAGCAGCAGCAGGCGACCGGGAGATCCCAGGAACTGCTCGGCGGCGAATGCGAGCGGCGCTGTTTTCACCGTCGCGAGGCGGTCGCCCAGCAGACCCGCGGCGACCAGATGCACGGCGAGGTACAGCAACGTCACGCCGGTCATCGCAATCGCCAGCGCACGCGGCACCGTGCGCGCGGGATCCTTCACTTCACCGCTTGGCACAAGTGCGCTTTCGCAACCACTGAATGCAAAGATCAGCACAATGGCAGCGCGGGCGAGACTGGCCGGCGCCGGCATGTGCTCGATGACCAGATTCGACGGTGTGATAAAGAACGCGCCGACGCCGACAAAGATCAGCAGCGGAAACAGTTTCGCGACGCTCAGCACCATGATCAGCCGCGTGCCTTGCTTCACACCGCGGATATTGATCAGCGCGAGTCCGACGAAGGCCGCAACAAGAATCGGAGTGCGCAGCGACGGCATGCCGAGCAGTGTGCCGAGTCCTTCGGCGAAGGCGGATGCGACGCCGGCGACGGCGGTGGTTCCGATCATCCACAGCAACACGCCGGAGAGAAAACCGACGTAGCGCCCGAAAACCGCCTCGACGTACGCGTACGGGCCGCCGGTGAGCGGCACGCGACTGCCGGCTTCAGCGAAGCAGAGCACGACGCAGCCGATGACAGCGGCACAAATCAGGTAGACAAATGGCGCCGCCGTACCCGCTGCCGCAGCGGCGCCGGAGGGCAAGCGGAATATGCCGCCACCGACGGTGACGTTGAAAATGCTGGCGGCCAGTCCGAACACGCCGACGGCGCGGACGAGACCTGGAGCGGGTGACGGTGTGTCGGGCGTGGGCACTGTGGCAAGATACCGGGACTGGCGACCGGCGTCATACTTCATGACGGCACGACGGCGATCCACCTCAGGCACAGATGAAGGACAGATGAAGGCATGAAAGGGGACAGACCACGAATCGGGCTGGTGTTGGGTGGCGGTGGTCTGAAGGGCTTTGCACATATCGGCGTGCTCGAAGTGCTGCATGCGGCAGGCATCACGCCGGTGCTGATGGCCGGTTCGAGCATCGGATCGCTGATTGCGAGTGCGTATGCACTGGGTACGCCAGTGTCGAAGCTGCGCGAGCGGGCGATGTCGCTCAAGCGGCGCGACCTGTTTCGCGTAAATGCGACCGGGTTCGCGCGCGGGCTTCTGCGCAGCCCCAGTTTCTATGCCGCCGAGCCGCTGCAGCACCTGATTGCGGCGGTGATCCCCGATCGTCGATTCGACCAGCTGGCACAGCCGCTGCTGGTAAACACGGTGGATCTCGAGCGCGGAATGCAGGTCGTGTGGGGCTCGCCCGGATTCAGGAACGCGTCGATCCGTGACGCAGTGTATGCATCGTGCGCATTGCCCGGATTTTTTCCGCCAGGCGTGGTCTCAGGTCGCGTGTGCGTGGACGGCGGCACGATCGATAACATGCCGGTAACGGCCGCGGCGGAAGGCATGGATCTGCTGATCGCGGTTGATGTCGGCAACAGTGAGGTCGAACACGCCACCGACGTCACCGGCGAAGGAATCGCATCGATCTTCATGCGCTCGGCCACGCTGATGATGCGCACGCTGCAGCGCGCGCCACTCTTACCGTGGCACGGACCGCCGATGGTGCTGGTACGGCCACACGTGAGTCGGCATGGCTGGTTCAACTTCGACAAGATTCCGACGCTCATCAGCGCTGGCGCTCAGGCGGCGCAGGAAGTGCTGAGCTGCATTCCACAGGCGCTGAGCGCAGGCAGCGGTGTTTTTCCGCGGCAGACGATGTCGATCAGCGTTTCGGCTGAGCGCTGCACGGGCTGTGGTCAGTGCATTGCCATGGCGCCGTATGCGATGACGCGCGGTGAAGATGGCAAGGCCGTTCCGCGGCAGATGAGCTTTGACTGGTCGCCGGTGGACAGTGATTTTACGGTGGACTGTCCGACGGGGGCGATACAGCTGGAGCGGGTGCGATAGCCGCGTACAGCGAACGTTGCTCGCGAGCCGTCAAGCGCGCACGCGACCATCCGCACATACTTCTCGTGCGCGTTGCCTCCACATCCATACGACATCCACATGACGATCCACAGCCGTCGAGCCGTCCCCATCGCGCATGTGAGAGGGTCAGCGCGCAGGCACACGGCATCGCTGATCGCGTGCCTGACACTGTGCTCGTCGTGTACGACATCGGGCGCCGCCGACGCACCATACGACCTCGTGATCACGAACGGCCGCATCGTCGATGGCACCGGCAATCCGTACTACTACGGTGACGTCGGCGTGCGCGGCGATCGCATCTCGACTGTCACGCCGCGTGGCGCGCTGGCCAGCGCAGCGACGCGCGAGAGAGTCGACGCGAACGGTCTGGTTGTGTCGCCGGGCTTCATCGACATCCAGGCGCACTCGTGGAACGCGCTGCTCTTTGCCGACGGCCGGGTGATCGGTAAAGTCTCGCAGGGTGTCACGACGGAAATTCTTGGGGAATCCACGACACCCGCGCCATCGAACAGCAACGTTGACTCGCTGTATGCCGGCGGCGATCCCGACAAGGCGTTGATGCTCGCCAGGGTCAGGACCTTCCGCGGCGATCATGGTTTCGGCGCGTGGCTGGCCGCGATGGAGCACCACGGAATCTCGGTCAATGCCGGCAGCTATCTCGGTGCCGCGACAGTGCGCGGCTACGCGATGGGGCGGGCGGAAGGCGCGGCCGGCCCGACGGCGCTCGACACCATGCGCGCCGTCGTGAATCACGCCATGCGCGACGGCGCCTTCGGCGTATCGAGTGCGCTCATCTATCCGCCGGGCAGCTACGCCACGACCGACGAACTGATTGAAGTTGCGAAGGCGATGGCGCCGTTGCACGGCACGTACATCACACACATGCGCGGCGAGGAAGGCGGACTGCTCGGCGCGATGGACGAAGCACTGAGGATCGGCAAGGAAGGCGGCGTGCCCGTGGTGATCTATCATTTCAAGGCGGCCGGGCAGCGCAACTGGCCCCTCGCCGCGCCGGCGATCGCCAAGGTCGATTCGGCACGACTCGCCGGTCAGGACGTGAAGGCGACGATGTACTCGTATCCCGCTTCGGGGAACAACCTCTCGTCATGCATTCCGGGCTGGGTACACGCCGACGGCCAGATTATCGCGCGCCTGCAGGACCCATCGCTCAAGGCCCGCATTCGCCGCGAGATGACGGATCTCACAGCCGGTGCACCGAGTCTCTGTCAGGACAGTCCGCCGAGTGCGTATCAGATCGCGGGATTCAGGACGCCGGAGTGGAAACAGTTCGAGGGCAAGCGCCTGAGCGAGATCGCTGCCGCACTCAGAATGGACTGGGTGGATGCGATCATCGCACTGACGATCGGCGAGAAGAACACGCTGGGCAAAGTGACGTTCGGCATGTCGGAACCCAACGTGGCAGCGATGCTTGCACGCCCATGGGTGGTGATCGGCAGCGACGCCGGTGGCTACGACCCCGATACAACCACCGCCCTCGTGCATCCGCGCAGCTACGGCACGTTCACGCGAGTGCTTGGCAAGTACGCGCGCGACGAACATGTGCTGACACTGGAAGATGCCGTCCGCAAGATGACATGGTCCACCGCACAGATCCTTGGCCTGCGCGATCGCGGATTGATCAAGGAAGGAAGCTTTGCCGATATCGTGATCTTCGATCCAGTGACGGTGATCGACAAGGCGACCTTCGACAAGCCGCACCAGCTGTCCGCCGGCGTGCGCGACGTATTCGTGAACGGTGTTGCGGTGTGGCGCAACGACAAACACACCGGCCGCACGCCGGGCCGCGCCGTCTATGGACCGGGATGGGATGGTCAGCGACGAGCGACCGTCGCGAAATGACTGCGCTATGCTGGCGCGACGTCAACTTCCGCCTCGATTTCCACCGGGATGTCCCCCGGCAATTCCGCCACGCCGACCGCACTGCGCGAGTGAGCACCGATCCCGGGCCCGAACAGGTCGAGTATCAGGTCTGAGAAGCCGTTGATCACGTCGAAATGGGTTGGATTTACGACTTCACCGAGTGCCGTCTCACGAACCCGTTGGAGCACCATTTCAGCGCGAGCCGGACTTTCGAACGCCGGCATGATCTCGCCGTTGTGCAGCTCGCCCTTCGGCTGGCGACGAAAATGTTCTTCAGAATATATAGTAAGCATTCAGATTCTATTCATCGGTCAGGTCGCAGCCAGCGCTGCCTTCGCCAATTTCTGATACGCATCAACCGCCGCACGCAGTTCCGCAATGTCGATGAACTCATGATCGGTGTGCGCGACATGAATGCTGCCCGGTCCGAACAGATACGGTGTGCCCCAGTTGCTGAGTTCGGGCACGTCGGTGGCGTAGGCGACGACATCGGTTTCGAAGCCTTCAACTG
>JANMWU010000104.1:0-3923 GCA_031380785.1 Gemmatimonadaceae bacterium | reverse complement strand
CCTGCCGAAACACTTCCTGATGGATCGTATCTGGGGATACAACATGGAAGGCAGTTCGAACATTCTCGAAGTGTATGTGAAGCAGCTGCGGCAGAAGCTCGAATTGGACGGCGAGACGCGCCTGATTCACACGTTCCGCGGCGCCGGTTACGTATTGCGCGCCCAGTGAGACATGCTTATGAGCGACTGGGCGCCGGCGCATGACGCTTCGGCTGCGCCTTGCCTTGTGGTACGGTGCGTTGACCGGTGTCGTGGTGTTCCTGTTTACCCTCGCCAGCTACGCGGTTCACAGTCGGACATACTACGACGAGTTGGATGTGAATCTGCGGCGGGATGCAGAGCACGTTGCCGCCGAGATCACCGAAGCGTCCACGGCGCAGGAGCGCGCAAAGACATTTGCCGCCTCGCTGATTCTCGGTGCCGGAATGCGGCTGTACAGCGCCACCGGAGCGCTGCTGCAACAGTCAATGGCGGCCCACGACGCGCCGCCGATGACTCCGGATGCGGTTCGGTCGAAGACTGATCAACGCGCGTTTTCACCTATTGCGCGCCTTGTCCCCGTTGATGCCGGTACACAAGAACCGCGAATCGGATCGTACAGGCTCCTGCAGGACGAGCATGCGGAGCGCTGGCGAGTCTATGTCTTGCCGGTCGAAGGCGACGGCTATTTCGCGGCGATGGTGCCGCTCGCGCGGATCGATCGCGCCGTTGCAGACTTCGGACGGGCGATGGCGCTCGCCGCGATCTTCGGCACCGTACTGCCGTTTATCGTCGGCTGGCTCCTCGCACGACGCGTGCTGCGGCCATTGGCGGTACTGACAGCCGACGCAATTTCCCAGTCGAAGCATTTCGCGTACCGCGTGCCGCACGGCGGTACTCACGATGAGCTCGAACTGCTGTCCCGCACGCTCAATGAAATGCTGGATAGTCTCGACGAGGCGTACCAGGCGCAACAGCGGTTTGTGGCATCCGCCTCGCACGAACTGCGCGCGCCGCTGACCGCCGTGCAAGCGAATCTCGAATTGCTGCGCACGCGACATTCGTCCATGAGTGACGGCGATCGTTCGCGCGCCGTCGACGAGTCCTATACTGAAACGGTGCGTATGTCGCGCCTCGTCGGCGACCTGCTGCTGCTGGCGCGCGCGGATGCGGGCGTGCCGCTCCGGAGTGAACGGATTGAAATCGATCGCATTCTGCTCGACGTCCTGTTCGAGATGCGTCATGTGTGCGCAGACCGAAGTGTGGACATCGGACGGTTCGAGCCCGCGATGGTCAGCGGTGATCCGGATCGGCTCCGACAGGTGCTCGTGGTTCTGCTCGACAACGCGCTCAAGTACACCTTGCCGCAGGGCACGGTGACGGTAAGCCTGCATCGCAGCGACTCGCATGTGGAGATAGTTGTTGACGATGACGGCATCGGAATCTCAGCGGACGATCTGCCGCGTGTTTTCGAGCGCTTCTACCGCGCCGACCCTGCCAGATCGCGAGCCTCCGGAGGATCCGGACTCGGACTCTCGATCGCTCAATGGATTGCCGAAGAGCACTGTGGCACGCTCATGCTGAGCAGCACCCTTGGCGAAGGCACGACCGCCACGGTACGGCTGCCCCTGGCGTCGTAGCCGTCCCGGAACTCCTGGCGCTGGTAGCACGGCGGTCGGGTCACATGACGTGCATGCCGCGCGTCATTGAGGCGACAGCCTCACGCTGCGTTCACGTGGCGCTCAGTGAGGGGCGCGATTCTCTGTACTCAACATTGATGTCGATGTGAAATACGCACACCGTCACTACGGACCTTGATTGGATGAAGGCTTACTGCCTCGACGCGCGCCGGCACGACTCATCATGGCGACGGCGGCCGGGCGCACGGATGCGAATAGTGGATGTGCTTCACCACCCATCTGGAATCGCGGCGAACCCACACCATCGTTTCATTGCCCGCCGCCGTGATCGGCTTGCCTTTCACGGTAGCCCGAATGTCATACTCGCGCGTCACGAGCGCCATCCCGGCGTCGGCCGTGATGCGCACATTCGTGAAGGTCGCCGTTGCATTGTCGAACTCTTCGACTTCGGGTCGCAGGTGATTGTCCCAGACATCAGCCAGACCGACATTCTTCACGCTGTGTTCGTACAGGACGATGTCATCGGCGAGCAACGACTTGAGCACAACCAGATTCTTCGTGGTCATTGCGTTGTTGTACTGCTCCACGGCGGCACGCACCGCGAGCTCAGGGGTCTGAGCCGCGAGCGGCCCTCGCATCGGGCCCATCAGAGTCAGCAACACTACTGCGAGCACAGCTGCACGGCGACGCGTGTGTGATCGTGGCACGGTATCCTTGGTCAGTGGGAATGGAACCAATTCGGCGCGGCAGACGTTTTACACCGCATAAAGTGCGCGGCGCGATCCTGAGCGTCAAGCTGTCGCGGCCTCGACTCGCGGGTCGAGTTGACGTGCGCGTGAGAATCGCATTCCTTTACCCTGCGTAAAGCGCCCGCTGCCACGCGTGTCACACGCTGCGAACGCTCCTGACGCACACCACATCCCACTCCCGCACGTCGTGATGCACTCTCCGCCTGTACCGCCCCATCGCCTCCTGCCGGTTCCGTTACGGGCAGTCCTGACGATTTTTGCCCTCGCCGGCTGCGCGTCCGTACCCGCGAAGGGCGGCCTGTCCGACGTGCAGGAAACAACGCGGCAGCGCATCGGCCTCCGGGTGGACTGGATTCAGAACCTGGCGGAAGATTCCGTCGCGCAGACATGGGTCCAGGGCGCATTGGTCGGCGAGGTTCCGGTCGATTCCGCAATTCAGATCGGCCTGCTCCGCAACAAGCGCCTGCAGGCATCCTTCGAAGATCTTGGAATCGCACAGGCGGATCTGGTGCAGGCCGGATTGCTTGGCAACCCGGTCCTCTCAGCCGGAAAAGCGATCGCCCGCGGTGGTGGAACGGGCATTCAGTCGCTCGGCGTTGCGGTGCCGTTCCTGAACTTTCTGCAGTGGCCGCTCCGCAAGCGTGTTGCCGCGCGGGACTTCGACGCCGCACGCGCGCGGGTGAGCGCTGTCGTGCTGAGTACCGCGGCAGATATCCGGATCGCATACGTCGAGGCACAAGCGGCGCTGCAATTGCTCGAGTTGCGGCAATCCGTGACGGCGGCATTTGACGCCAGTGCGATTGCGGCGGCAGCCATTCACGATGCCGGCAATCTTTCGGACTTCGAATTGGCGCAGGAGCGCGCGCTGGCTGCTGACGCGCGACTGGAGTTGTTCCGCGCCGAGGGTGATGCGCGCGTTGCGCGCGCTGAGCTGGAACGGCTGATGGGCGTCAGCGGCGGCCAATCGTGGACAGTGACATCGCGACTGTCGCCGCCGACCGATACCATGGTCACTGAGACAGCGTTGACGGTGACAGCGCTCGCGCGGCGTCTCGACCTGCGCGCCGCCCGCAGTGATGCCAGCGCCGCCGCACAACGCCTCGGCCTTGCGCGAGCATTTGCCCTGTTGCCGGACGGTACCATCGGCGCCACATACGAGCGCGATCCTGACGGCACTTTCATCGGCGGTAGCGTCTCGATTCCGCTGCCGTTCCTCGACCACGGACAATCTCGCGTCGCCAGAAATCGCGCCCTGCTACGTCAGGCCGCCGCGCGGCATGATGCGCTGGTGGTCGAAATCGGTGCCGAGGTGCGCGAAGCGAGCGCGTCACTCGCGTCGGCACGAGACCGCGAGGCGCATCTTCGCCGAGTGGTGCTGCCACTGCGTCGGCAGGTTGTGACCGAGTCGCAAAAATTCGTCAACGCGATGGAGCACAGCGTCTTCACGTTGCTCCTGGCAAAACAGGCGGAGATCGACGCAGGGCACGCGTACGTCAGTGCGCTGCGTGACTACTGGATGACTCGCGCGAAACTGGAACGCGCGGTCGGCGGCACG
>JANMWU010000061.1:0-9771 GCA_031380785.1 Gemmatimonadaceae bacterium | reverse complement strand
CTCGCGAATCAAGCCGAGAAGAATGTGCTCGGTGCCGACGTACTCGTGGTGCAGGCGCGCCGCTTCTTCGCGTGCCATGGCGAGCACCTTCCGTACGCGCTCGGTGAAGTTGTACCCGTTCATGCTGACCTCTGGTTCGGCTGTCGTTGGCCGATCATCCGTGCGATCCTACGTCGGCGGCGAGTGCATCCCGGACAAACCGTGCACGCGCCACGCTGGCATCACCATCCGACAACGTGGCACGTCCATCGTACTGTGCCACATGCGCCGCCTGGCAATGAATCAGGAGCTTGTTGAGCGTATAGACACTCGGTGAACTCAGGAGTTTCAGACTCAGCGCGAGCCGCACACCACTGAGGTAGTTCATCGCTTCGTCGAACGTCAGACTTCGTGCATAACGCAGCGTTCCGTACGCCCGCCACAGCTTGTCTTCAATGATATACCCGGCATCGCGCAGCAGCACATGCCGCGCTTCCTCTTCGCGCTCCACTACATGGCGCACGACGCGCGACAGCTGTTCAAGCAACTCCGCCTCACTCTTCCCCAGTGTCGTCTGGTTGCTGATCTGGAAGTAGTTGCCGACCACCTCACTGCCTTCGCCGTACAGCCCCCGGTAGGTCAGGCCCATCTGTTGGAGGCCTGCCAGCACCTTCGAAATCTCTTTCGTGAGTACCAGGCCCGGCAGGTGAATCAGCACCGATGCCCGGAGCCCGGTACCGGTGTTGGTCGGGCATGCCGTCAGAAAGCCAAACTCGCCGTGCCAGGCATACGGTACCTGTCGGCCGAGTTCGTCATCCAGCGCGGTCGCCGCCCCGAAGGCGCCCAAAGGGTCGAAACCGGAGCGCATTGCCTGCAACCGCAGGTGATCCTCCTCGTTCACCATCACACTAACCTCATCCGCCAGGACCAGGGCCGCACCTGTCCGAACGGCGAGCGTGCCGTCGAGGCCGGCCAGTTCCTTGCTGACAAGGTGCCGCTCATGCAACAGCTGACGGTCGGGAGTGGCAAGCTCATCCACTCGCAGGATCACGCCGCCTTTCAGAGCGCCCACCTTGGGCATCGCATCACGCAGCTGGCCCAGCACCCGCAGGCGCTCGCCGTCGCGGGCGCGCGTCGTAAACGCGAATCCTTCGACGTTGCGGGCCAGCCGGACGCGCGTGGACAGCACCACTTCGGGGTGATCGCCGGAACCGTCCAGCCAGCGAGTGCCGCCGTCTGGCAGCAGCGAGAAATCGATCATTCGGTGACCTCCTTCAGCTGATCGCGCAACCGGGCCGCCTGCTCAAACTGTTCGAGCTCGATTGCACGGCGCAGCTGCTCACGAAGCTCGATCACGGTCGAAGCGCGCTGGAGGTGCTCCGGCGCCGGCGGGCCGTATTGGCGCCCGCTGTGTCGGGTTGCGCCGTGAACGCGTTGGAGCAGGTCGCGAAGTTGCGGCTCGAATGCGCTGTAGCAGCGCGCGCAGCCAAGACGGCCGGACGCGCGAAAATCCTTGTAGGTCGCCTGACAGAAGGAGCATCGGGCACTGTCGGACTGACCCGTCGCGAGCTGCTGCTGGACCGTATGCAGGAGTGACGTGAGTGGCGTTTTCGGCGCGGCAACCGTCGTCTCGACGCCTTTGTCAGCGGCGCATTTCTCACACAGGTGCACCTGCGTCACCGCACCGTCCACCACCTGCGTGAGGTGGACGACGGCGTCCCGTTCCCGGCATGAATCGCAGACCATCAGCCCACCTCCTGCGCCATCGCTGACGACTCGACGACGCGTCCTCCATCCAGAAGCAACACACGACTGGCACGTGAAGCGAGCGCACGATTGTGCGTTACCACTACTACACCGACGCCGTGTATTGATGCCAGCGTAGAAAAAAGCTCGTGCAATCGTTCCGCGTTCCCCCGATCGAGATTGCCCGACGGCTCGTCCGCCAGCAACAACGCCGGATCTGGCGCCAGTGCACGCGCTACCGCAACGCGCTGTTGCTCGCCGCCGGACAGCATCGACGGCAGGTGATCGGCGCGGGACCCGAGTCCCACCGATTCGAGGATCTCTCGCGCGCGTCCCCGCACCGCCGACGGCGCATTCCCGGCGATCAGCAGAGGCATCATCACATTCTCGAGTGCCGAGAATTCACGCAACAAGTGATGAAACTGAAACACGAAGCCGATCGAACTGTTTCGCACTTTGGCCAGTCCGGCTTCGGTGCCTGTTTCAACAGCCTTGCCAGCAATCCGCACCTCGCCCGACGTCGGCTTGTCCAACGCGCCGAGGATGTGCAGGAGTGTGCTCTTGCCTGCGCCGCTCTCACCGATGATTGCGACCATTTCGCCACGAAGAATCGTCAGCGATGCACCATCCAGAATGCGCAGCGTTGAGCCGTCGCCGCTGGTGTATTCCTTTACGACGTCGATCGCTTCAAGGACTGGTGTACCGATGACTGGTGTACCGATCGTCGCGTCACTCATGGCGAATCGCCTCGACCGGAAAGAGTCGCGAGGCCTGCCGCGCCGGCCACAGTGTGGCCAGCATTGCGATGCTCAGGCTCGCGAGCACAATCCAGAACACGTCGCTGATTGCAATCTGGATCGGCAGCCGATCGATGAAGTACACCTGCGGATCGAGCGCGATGAGCTTGAAGCGCGTCAATGCCCACGCACCGACGAGGCCGAGCAGCACACCGAGCGCCGTGCCGACAAATCCGATCGCGGCACCCTGCCACAGAAAGATCCGCCGGATGGTTGCGGCAGGCATGCCCATCGCTTTCAGGATTCCGATCTCGCGCGTTTTGTCGGTGACCACCATCGTCAGCGTGCTGACGATGTTGAACGCCGCAACCAGCACGATCAACAGCAGAATCACGCCCATCGCGAGCTTCTCGAGCTTGAGCGCTGAGAACAGCGATCGGTTCTGTGACTGCCAGTCGATCGTGCGGTACGGAAAGCCAAGCACGTTGCCGATCTGCTCCGCCACCACCGGCGCAAGTGTCCTGTCCGGCGTGCTCACATCAATGCCGGTCACGCGCGCACCAAGGCCTGCCAGGTCCTGCGCCGACGACAGCTCCATGTACGCGTATCCACTGTCGTACTCGTACATGCCCGTCTCGAAAATTCCGGTGATCACATACCTGCGATACAGCGGAACGAAGCTGCCCAGCGCACTCGACATCTGCAGCTTGCCTGGTACCGTCGCGAGTACGACGACCTGACCCGGCCAGGCATTCAGCCGCTCGGCGAGACGTTGCCCGATGACGATGGCCCGCGACGAATCGTCCGGCGCATGGAATGTGAAGTCACCGCTGCGCGCGTATTTCCGGATCTGTGTGACATCCGGCGCGTCGGCGGTAGCAGCCGGCAGGCCGACCACCTTCACCGGCTCCGCGTAGTCGCTGTTCTTTGTGATCAACGCATCCTTGATCACAAAGGGCTGCGCCGACACGACGTTCGGTTGCGCCCGAACCTTCTTCAGCGTCGCTTCCCAGTCCGTCATCGTAAGATCGTCGCCGACCGTCAGCACGCGCAAATCGGGGCTGCCGATGAGGATCTTGTCGCGCAGATCCTTCTGCAGACCGTTCATCACGCCGAGCACGAGAATCAACGCGCTCACGCCGACCACGATACCGCCAATCGCGATGATGCTGATGAGACTCAGCAGCTGCGATCCGCGACGACTGCGCAGATAGCGCCAGGCGATGGCGATCTCCAGCCGCGTCATTCCGGGCGCATGGCGGGGAACAGAATCACGTCGCGGATATGCTGCGTTCCAGTGAGGTACATGAGCAGCCGGTCTATGCCGATTCCAACGCCACCCGTGGGAGGCATGCCGTATTCCATTGCCCGCAGATAGTCCTCGTCCACACCGGTGGCTTCATCATCCCCGGCTGCCTTCAGCCGTGCCTGCGCTTCGAATCGTGCGCGCTGATCGATGGGATCATTCAGTTCGGAGAATGCATTCGCCATCTCGCGACCGTCGGCGAACAGTTCGAACCGCTCCGTGAGGCCCGGCCCACCGCGCTTCGGCTTCGCCAATGGCGACAATTCCACCGGGTAGTCGAGTACGAACGTCGGCGTCGTGATCGTGCTCTCCACCAGTGCCTGAAAAAGTTCGTCCATCAGCTTCGGACGGCTGAGCGTGTTCGGCTTCTCGACATTGTGCGCCATGGCGGCGCGCACCAGCTCCGCGTCAGTCATCGCCAGCACATCGCGGCCAAGCCCGGCGCTGAGCGACGGCACCCATTCGACGCGGCGGAAAGGCGTCGCGAATGCCGGCACCGATGACGGATCGATGCCTGGCGTGCTTCGCACCGCATCCGCCGCCGCCACAATCAATTGCTCAACGCGATCCATCATCACCGTGTAATCGGCAAACGCCTCGTAGAACTCGAGCATCGTGAATTCCGGATTGTGCGTCCGGTCGATCCCTTCATTGCGGAAGTCGTGACCGATTTCATACACCCGATCGAAGCCGCCGACGATCAATCGCTTGAGATACAACTCATCTGCGATTCGCAGATAGAGCGGCATGTCGAGCGCATTGTGATGGGTCGTGAACGGGCGGGCCGCCGCGCCTCCGTAGAGCGGCTGCAATACCGGCGTCTCGACTTCGAGGTAGCCGAGGCCATCGAGAAAGCGACGGATCGCCGACGTCATCCGCGCCCGCGCATAAAAATTCGTGCGCACTTCCGGATGCACCGCCAGATCGGCGTACCGCTGCCGATACCGTTGCTCCGGATCGGCGAAACCGGAATAGCGCTTCGTCTCTCCGTCCACCACCTGTTCCTTCGCGAACGGCAACGGTCGCAGTGTCTTTGCAAGCAGCGTGAGCTCAGCGCACTGCACCGTCACCTCACCGGTTCGCGTGCGCATCAGAGCACCGGCGACTCCGACGAAATCGCCCAGATGCACTTCCTCGAACATCGCCCATTGCGATGCGCTCATCTGATCCTTGCGGAAGTACGCCTGGACTTTTCCGCTCGCGTCGCTGACGTGCGCAAACGCCGTTTTGCCCTTCGAGCGCAGGGACACCAGCCGGCCCGCGATGCGCACCGCCGGCCCGGCGTCCGTGCCGTCAGGCAGAAGCGCGCGCGCATCAGCGATCAGGTTCGTTCGATCATACGCGTACGCGAATGGCGCTATTCCACTCGCCACCAGCCGGTCGAGCGACGCCCGGCGATCGAGAAGGACCTGGCTCAGTTCTTCGGTGTTCACGTCGGTGAGTGCGATAGGATCGGGAGACTTACTTCTGCGGCGGCTCGCCGGACTGTTTCAGGTACGCTTCGATGAATGGATCGATGGCGCCATCCATCACCTTCATCACGTCCGCAATCTTCAGCTCCGTGCGATGGTCATTCACCATCGTGTACGGCTGGAACACGTAGCTCCGAATCTGACTCCCGAACGAGACATCCATCTTGTTCGCGTCCATCGCGGCCTTGGCGGCCATTTGCTTGTCTGCTTCGATCTGATACAACCGGTTCTTCAACTGCTTCATCGCCGTCGCCTTGTTCTTGAACTGCGAGCGTTCAGCCTGAGACGCCGTTACCACGCCGCTCGGCAAATGCGTGATGCGCACTGCCGACGACGTTTTATTCACATGCTGTCCGCCCGCACCAGACGCGCGATACACATCGATCCGCAGATCGTCATCGCGGATCTCGATGTTGATCTCTTCGTTCACCACCGGGTACACGAACACCGAGGCGAAACTGGTGTGCCGCCGGGCCTGCGAGTCGTACGGCGAGATGCGCACGAGGCGATGCACGCCTGCCTCGGGCCGCAGGAATCCATACGCGTACTCGCCGGTGATCTCCAGCACCGCGCCCTTGATCCCCGCTTCTTCACCCTCACTCCGGTCGAGCTCTTCGATATCGTAGCCCTTTCGCTCGGCCCATCGGATGTACATCCGCAGCAACATTTCCGCCCAGTCCTGGGCTTCAGTGCCGCCGGCGCCGGCAGAGATCTCGAGTTGCGCGGAGCGGTAGTCATCGGGGCCGCGCAGCAGCGACTTCAGTTCATAGGCCGCGATCTGCTCGCGCAGCGCATCGGCATCACGCACCAGATCCGCTTCCATCGCTGGATCGGGCTCCAGCGTCAGCAGTTCGACCAGTTCGCGCGCGTCGGCTACGCCCAGTACCAGTCTGTCGAACGGCTCTACCCACTGCTTGCAGGTCTTCACCTGTTGCACGACCACCTGGGCCCGTTCCTGATAATTCCAGAAACTCGGCTCCGCCATCTGCGCTTCAAGCGCTGTCAGGCGCTCCCGCTGGCTCTCGATGTCAAAGATACCTCCGCAGCTCGTCGAGCCTCTCGGCATCGGTGGCGAGTTGCGCGGTCAGTTGAGCGAGATCTGCCATGGTTTACGGCGAAGCGGAGAGAAAAAAAGAGAGCCGTCCCCGCGAGGTCGGGAGGACGGCTCGGCAGCGCAGCTGCGCATGCGCGCAAGTTAGCCGCTGTGGCGGGGGTTCTCCATGCCTTGAACGTTCAGAAGACTCGCTTTCCTTCGGCCAGAACTTCGTTCAGCGCGTCCTGAAAGAATGCGGTCGACTCTGCGACCTCACGTCCGACCTGCTCGACGTATTCGTCGTAGCTCTTCCGGATCTCATCACGGAACAACTGCTTTAGTGTACCGTTGGCCAGACCATCCGCTCGCTTGGCCGGCTGATACGCCACCATGTCCGAAACCAACGCCCGCGCCAGACGCTTCGCACGCGTCATCGGGTCGCTGCGCAGGAACGGATTGATCACACGCTTGGTGTCGCTCACGGTTGCCGTTGTGGGCGTTGGCAACGCCACCGGCGCCGGAGTCGGCGAGCCTACAAGCTGCCCGGGTGACGGCGGTGGCGGCGGCACCAGCGGACGCGCCGCGCTCGGCGTCGGTGGCGCCGGAATCGCCGGCGTCGAGACGGATGGCGTTGGCCGCGACGGATATGGAGTGCCGACGTCAACGATTTCCGGCAGCGATGGCGTCCCGCGATTCAACGCTGGCGCGGCCGCCGTCGCCGCTGCGGGCCGGACTGGCGTTGCCGTGCGCGGAGTCATGGTCGTATTCGTCAGCGGCGTGGTTGCGCCAACGCTGATCCGCATGATTGCACCACAGACGCTGCACCGCGCCCGGACGCCGTTCGGTGGCACCTTTGCGGGGTCCACACGGAACACCGATCGACAGTCCTGACACGTCACGTTCACTGATGCTTCTCCTCGGGTGTATGAGCCGACTCGCCGTCCGATCGTCGGTCTATGGCCCACACCGATCCAGGCAGTGTCTTGGCGTAGGTCTTCATTTCCGTGGCCAATTCGCTCACCTGAGCCGCATGCGCAAACCGGCGGCGTTCGTTCGTGACAACGCCGATCGACAGGGTCATGAGTGGCACACGGTCCAGTCGACCGCGACGATCCTTCCCGAAAAAGTAGCCAGCTTGACGGTCATGTGCAGAGTATCGCTTCGAGAGAATTTCGTCAGCACGCCGCACCAGTTCATCGCATGTCTGCGCTACGCTTTCCAGCGGAACCAGAAACAGGAAGTCGTCGCCACCAATGTGCCCCACGAACCCGTCGGCGCCAGTCACCTGCTCGACGACCTCGACCAGAAGCGCGGCGACCGTTCGAATGACGTCGTCACCCATGGCGTAGCCGTAGCGATCGTTGAACTCCTTGAAGTGATCGAGATCGGCATAGCAGGCCGCGAATGGCGCGGCACTCTCCATACGGGTGGTGATCGCGCCTGAAATCGCATCGGCACCGACCAGTCCCGTCGACGGATTGACTTGCAGATCGCGCTGCGAGCGCCGCATCGCTGCGGTAAGTCGCGCGGCAATGTGAGCGGGATCGGACGTCGTCTCGA
The DNA here is from genome assembly GCA_031380785.1 of Gemmatimonadaceae bacterium. GTDB lineage: Bacteria > Gemmatimonadota > Gemmatimonadetes > Gemmatimonadales > Gemmatimonadaceae > JACMLX01. Next base: position 1,938 of record JANMWU010000061.1, on the reverse strand, counting down.
TGACGTCGTCGGCGCCTTCCGTCAGCCACGCGGTCGAGGCGCCGTGGCTTCCGACTGCGACGATGGTCGGCACCGTCTGAAGTCGCGAATCACGCTTCAGTACGCGCAGGATTCGACGGTTCTCGTCGCACTCCAGTGAATCTGTGAGCGCGATCAGCGAAGGCCGGGATGAGTGCAGTGCCGCGCGCGTGAACGCGGCGGGTTTCATCCCCACCAGCGACATGCCTGCCTGTGCGGCCCAGTCGGCGACAATCTCAGCGAACTCGGCCGGAAATCTGCCTACCGTGAGCACACTGTGCGGGGCAGTCGCGAGCTGAGGCACGGTCGAGGACACCATCATCCTGAGGAGACGACTGAACGGGTCGAAGGCAAGCCGCGCCTCGCCCTTACGTTGGTCCGGCCTGCTCGATCAGCATGATCGGAATGCCGTCGCGCACCGGGTAACGAAGGCCGCACGCGACGCAGTCAAGTGTCGGTCGCTCGCCGTCGGTGACGCGCAGCTGTCCCTTACAGCGCGAGCAGCGCAGAATGTTCAGCAGCTCCGGCGCTACTGGCCCCGGCGCACTCATTCCTGCGGCACCTGAAATCCGAAGCGGCGCAACGCGACGGCGTCCTTGCGCCAATCCGGCATCACCTTGACCCAGAGATCGAGGTACACCGACCCCTCCACCAGGCGTTCGATAAGCACGCGCGCCGCCGTGCCGATTTCGCGAATTGTTCGACCCTTTGCGCCGAGGACGATGCCTTTCTGGCTGTCTCGTTCGACGTATAACACGGCGCGGATGTAAATCGGCGTTCTGGATTCGCGAAATTCCTCAATGTCCACAAAGATGCCATACGGCACTTCTTCGTGCAGGATTGCCAGTGCGCACTCGCGGATTGCTTCAGCGGCAAAAAACCGTACCGGCTGTGTGCTCAGTTCATCGGCCGGATAGAGGAATGGTGACACCGGCAGGTGCGCCGCGACTTGCGCGAGCAGCTGATCGATGCCCTCACCGGATTCGGCGCTTCCGACAATCACGCCAGCGGTTTGCGCCAGATCAGCACGATTGCCGATGTTCAGCAGATCGGACTTGTTGGCCCAGATCAGTCGCTTGCGCGGCAGCGGCGTCGAGTCCGGCAGCAACGACTCGAGCGGCGGCGGCGGACCGTTAGTGGCGTCATGCACATAAACAGCGACATCGGCGTCGCGCAGCGACGCGATCGCACTCGCCAGCATGCTGCGCTGCAGCGTGTACGCCGGATCAAGCAGCCCTGGCGTATCGAGCAGCACCATCTGGTATGTGTCGCTGGAGACAATGCCCACGGCGGACACGCGGGTTGACTGCGGCTTTGGGCTCGTGATAGCGAGCTTGAGTCCGAGCAGGCGGTTGAGGAGAGTCGACTTGCCGGCATTGGGTTTGCCGACGAGGGCTACGTGTCCGGCGCGCGTGGTGGTCGTGGTGTCAGGCAGCGTCATCGGCGAGGTGTGGACTTCGGGAGCAGTGTGCCGGGAAAGATAGGGGTGCGAACGACAACGCCCCTGACCACGAGGTGTGATCAGGGGCGTTGTACAGGGTGCCGGCGACGGCCTACTCTCCCGCGACCTCGCGGCCGGAGTACCATCGGCGCTGTCGGGCTTAACGATCGTGTTCGGAATGGGAACGAGTGTGGCCCCGACGCTCTAGTCGCCAGCGAAAAAACTCAAGTGATGAAGGCAGATAATCGTGGGTAATGAAACCACGTCGCAGATTTCGCGATTGGCAACGCAACCGCAGTTGCGTAAGTGACCGGGCTTTTGCGTACCGGTCACAGTAGTGGGAGTCAAGCCGCACGGGCGATTAGGACCGCTGCGCTCGGAATGGATTGCTCCACGTCCACGGGCGGCCTATCGACGGAGTCGTCTCCTCCGGCCCTTCAGGGAGCTTAAAGCTCCAGGGACAATTCATCTTGGGGGGC
>JANMWU010000055.1:0-6705 GCA_031380785.1 Gemmatimonadaceae bacterium | reverse complement strand
GACACCTCTCCCACCCGCTGTTCCACTCGCATCACGAACCGCATCGGCGGCATCGCTGACTGACCGTTGGTCACCGCACGCATCGTCAGCACCATGCGGGAGCGCGTGATCCAGCCGCGCCGCCGATCGAGCAGGATCCAGCCAACCACGCTGGCGCCGGCATCCACCGCGACGTCGCGCATGACGCCTTTCACCGACAGCCACGCAAAGTCGCCGTAGCGCGTCAGCGAGTCGAGTGTGAACTCGGCATCAATACCGTCTCCCGGCGCGCCGGCCAGCACCATGTGACGCGTCCATTTCTCGTGCTCGCGCACCGGCAGCGCCGGCAGTGCAGCCGGCACACGATCCACCAATGCGGCCAGCGTCGCGATCGTCGCCGCCGTCTGAACCGAGGCGTCGTCGAGCACGATCAGCTCACCGTCAGGCGAAAGCTTCATGCGCAGCGTACGTCCCTGCAGCGCCAGACCGCTCGCGATACGCGCCTTCCGACTCTCTTCCTTGCCGCCGGTCGCATGCACCGTCACGCTCTCGACCTGCGATGTGATGATCGCACCCACTGAATCCACTGCATCAACTTTCGATCGCAGCACAACCATCGTGCGTGTGCTCACGCGCACCGTCGAATCGCCGCCGGGCATCGAGATGGTGCCCTGCTCGTCCACATCGTGCTCAACCCGCTGCCGGATCATGTCACCAGGATACGGTCGCAGCACGAGCGACACGCGAGCGTCGGCGCCAGGGCGAGGTCGCTGCGCCGAAAGCGAGATCGCCCCAACGGTGATCAACAGCGCCGGCCGCCACATGTCAGAAACCGTACGGATCATCGCCAACCGGAAGAGCGAGGGGCTGCACACGCGGCTGCGGAGCGGCGAGATCACGCGGTGCAACCTGTCGACGGAATTGCGCCGCAAAATACGCCTTCGGATCGCGCGGCGATTCGCGCTCCGCAGCGCGCACGGCACGGATCACGTCCGGCTCATCAGCAAGTGCAATGACGGTGCGCAGCCAATCGATCGTGAGTGCGCTGTCGAGGCGACGCAGACGTCGCAGCATGGCGGCGTCAAAGTCTTCCACTGGCGCCGCAGGAAAGCGTTCCACGCCAAGTCGGCCCGTGAGCACACTTGGGCGGGGAAAGCGCACGAACACCGGCTGCGTAAAGTGGGGATGACGCACCATCAACTGCCCTTTGTCGAGTGTGGACAACTTGGTCCGGACGGCTGGACTCAGCACCGCATACCCCGGTGTCGCCAATTCGTCGCCATCCATTCGGCCATACAGCGCCGTGCCAGCGTTGCCCACCACGCGTTTGTGCACCTGACTGCGGAACTGCTGGGCCGAGAACAGCACCATGCCGAGGTAGCGCCCGCGCTCGGCGATATCGAGCAGCATTCGGCGGACATACGTCTCCGGACCGTCACTGGGCGCGTATTTATTCAGCTCGTCCACGAACACAACCACGTGGTTCACGCCCAGATCGCGGCGCTCGAGATGCTCTCGCAGCTTGCTGACGACGCGGGCAAAGATCAGTCCCTGCGCATCCTCTTCGAGGTTCGCGACATCCAGCACGTGCACCGATCGATCGGCGAAGGTGCCGAATGGCAAATCACTGACATCGGCACCGTCAGTCACGAGACCGGCGCATCGCGTTGCCAGATTGACGAGCCGGTTGCGCACCTTGCGGATCGTCGCGACGTGATGTGTGCGCCAGCCTTGCGCATCCTTGGTCTCGAGATTGTCCAGCAGCGTGCGGAACCACTGATCGAGATCCGCGAACGTCTGCACCACCATCTCGCCGCCGAGCATCGGGTCACTGAATTTCTGTCCCACGACGCGATCGGTGATGAAGTCGATCAGCGCATCGGCCTTGGCGTCGATGTCTTCGCGATCGAGCAGTGTCACCGCATACTGCAAGACTTCCTTCAGCCCCCACGTGAGCGGCTGCACATTGTGCTGCAGCGCCTCGTTGCTGCGGAGGGTTGCCAGACCGCGCAGCGCCGCATCATAGGGCGCGTAATACTGAACATCCTGAAACGGCAGCGCGGGCACGCCGAGCTTGTCATACATCGCCTGATCTTCTGCGGCCAGAGTTGCCGGCTGATCGAGATACAGCAGGTCGGGCCCTTTCACATTGAAGCAGACCGCCGCAACTGAACCTTTCTCTGCCGGAAAGTGCGCGAAGATGGACTGCAGCAGCCACTCGACAGCACTGGTCTTCGTGGCGAGGCCGCTCACGCCGGTGATATTGAGATGCGCTGCTTCCGGACCAAGCAGAAAATCAGCGTCGAGATAGACGGGGCTCTCGATGCCGCCGCTGCGATATAAGCCGACCGGAATCGCGGTTTTGTCGATGTATCCGTCCATGCGCAACGCCAGCGCCACGTCGTGATCATCGGCCAGCCACACCGTGCCCATTGGCACCGGCTGCAACGGCTCGTCCGGCATGTGCCGCAACACACTCGCCGTGTACAGACGAATCTCGGTCCGCTGCGTCGCAACCACGCCGCCGTCAGGTTGTCCGTCCCGTCCCAGCACATCATCAAGCGGCGAGAGCATGTCGGTCCAGCTCTGTCCTTCCATCACGACGCCGAAGATCTGCGGCACATGGCCATTCACGGCGATGTTTCCATCGACGCGCACGATCGTGCCGATGCCCATGTTGGCATCGAGCGCCGTCCAGAAGTGGAACTCGTGCGGCGTGTTCGGGCGACGCTCGGTAGCCACAACGCGCCCGAGCGGGCGACGGACGTCAGCGTCCGGTGTGTCGATCATGAAAACGGGCAGCTCCGGCAACTCACAGGAATACTCACGCGACGGCGCGCAGATACACTTCGCAGTCGCGAATGGCATACGGCATCACATCCCAACGCGCATCCGGCTTGGCGATCGGTGCACGCTCGGCAAGCAGCCAGCTGCTCACCCTATCGGCATGTGTTTCGACGGCGCCCACGTCGCCGTCGCGGGCGCCACACTCGACGCGAATCAGACCGAAAAACGGATCGCGCCCGACGGCGCTTCGGAGCCTGAGATACCACGTGAGAAAGCGGGTGCGTCCGGCGGCATCGAGTGCTGCGAGCACCGATGTACGCTGTCCTGCGCCGAGTGACGCGACCATCTGAAACGCAGTGTCCGGAACATAGAGCGTCGCGTGGCTCTTGACCGCGCCGACCACACCCGGGCTGCGCAGCATCACGTGACTCGTTCGCAGCGATCCGTCAACGTACAGCGCGCGATCGGCGTGCGCATCGCACCACGCGTCGCCCATCGCGCGTTCCATGTCGTTGCGCACGCGGGAGAGCGCATCAAGCGACTGGCGGAGCAGCGCTGACGGATGCCGTGATGGCACAGGCAGACCATTGTCGCTGTCGCGGATGATATGCGCTCGCGGCTCCAGTACGTCGCGCAGGGTAGTCCACGTCGGTTCGCCGAGCAGCGCGCGCGACGCGTAGATGGCGTGTTCGATGCGCGGCGCGCACCAGGTTGTCATGCGTCCGCCAGCATCACGCACACGAATCGCTGCAGCGGCGGTTCCGTGCAGCAGCGGCACTCCGTCGAGATACGCGATGGTGCTGCTGCGCTGAATTCCGTCGAGAAATCCTTCGAAGCGCGCGGCAGTTGGAGTTACCACGTCGACGATACGCACAGAGTCGCCAAGCACTTGCACCGCTGCATTCTCAACCAGCGGCGTGCCGTCCTGCGCCAGCGCTTCGGCTCTATCGGAACCCGCTGAGCGTACGCGATCGCCCAGCGCGGCACGCAACGAACTGCGGGCCGCATCAACCGCGCGACCCACCGCCGGCGCCGCCGCGTTCACTCCACGCCAATGTCCCACGCCTGCTCGAGATCCTTCTTCGAGTAGGCGCGGAATGCAGTCAGCGTTTGCGTGCGCACGATACCCGGCACCTTGGTGAACTCCTCGGTGACGACGTTGGCGATGTCGTCCAGTTCGGGTACACGGACGATTGCCACCAGATCCCATGCGCCGCTCACGGAGTAGACCTCCGCCACACCCTTGATCTCCGCCAAGGCGATTGCGGTGGCGGGAATGCTCATCGGATTGGCCTGAATCAGCACGATGGTCGTGATCATGGCGCGTGGGTCCGTGACTGATGGTATGCGTTTACGCGGGGACCGACATCATCGCACGATACGCACCGATGATCCGGCGCATGGCTTCCATCACATCGGCTTCTGCGGCGGCGTAGCTCAGACGCACCCAGCCCGGAGTTCCGAATGCGGTGCCAGGGACAATTGCCACGCCGTGCTCTTCGAGCATGGCCGCGGCGAAGACCGTTCCGGCGTCGTCACCACCGTTTGGAATCGCGCTCACGTCAAGGAAGAAATAGAACGCACCGGACGGATGGATGTACGGCGGGGCACCTTCCTCGTTCAGCAGTTCGAGCACCGCATCACGACGCTGTCGGAACGCACGCAGCATCGCTGTGATGCTTTCTTCGGCCGCATCACGTTCGGTGAGCGCGGCCACTGCCGCCCACTGACTCGGCGTTGATGCGTTGGACGTGGTGTGGCTCTGAAGATCGGTCATCGCCTTGGCAACGGCGCGCGGCGCAACCGCCCAGCCGATTCGCCAGCCAGTCATCGCGTAAGCCTTGGCGACACCGTCAATGACAATCAGGTTCGAGCGATCGCGCGTCAGTTCGAGCGCGGAGGCAGCCGGCTTTTCGTACGAGATGCGACGATAAATCTCATCGCTCAGAATCCACCAGCCCTTCGCCGTGGCGTACGCAATGATTTTGCGCAGCACTTCCGTATCCCACGTGGCACCGGTGGGATTGCTCGGCGAATTGAGCATGATGCCTTTTGTGCGCGGCGTGGCGTGCGCTTCGAGATCGGCCACGGTGACCTGAAAGCCGTTCGACGGATCGCCGGGTACCGCGACCGGAGTCGCCTTGGCGAGTGCGACGATTTCCACGTAACTGGTCCACGCCGGCGTCGGGATCAGCACTTCGTCACCGGCGCCGAAGAGACAGAAGCAGGCGTTGAACAGCGTCTGCTTGCTGCCGTTGCTCACCACCACATCGGCCGCCGTCGGCGCGTCAGTCACGGCACCAATCCAGCGAGCCGCGGCGTGCGAGGCGATCGCTTCGCGAAGCGGCAGAATGCCCTCAGTGGCCGTGTACTTCGTCTGGCCGGACGCGACGGCTCGAGCGGCGGCGGCCTTGATGAAGTCCGGAGTGTCGAAGTCAGGCTCGCCGACGCCGAGGTCGATGATCTGGCGGCCCTGGGCCTTAAGGGCCTTGGCGCGGGTCGAGACGGCGATCGTCGCCGACGGACGGAGCTGGGCAACGTTCGGAGAGGGAACGAACTCGGCTGGCATGCTGGGCGGTTTGGGCGGCGGAGTCTTTCTGGGTACCTTGATGGGCTTCCGTATGCTAATCCGCCGCTGTCGGGCGGCAACGATCAAGTGCACTGTCCCCTTGATCCAATCAAGTGCGCTGTCCCCTTGATCGCTGTTCGTTTTTTGACATCCCAGCTCCGTTTCCGCGCGCCGCCATGTCGGCCCGCCGGCATCTTTTCCGATTCCCGCAACACTCCGAGGCCATCGTGCCCAAGGCCGATACCGCCACCCCCACCCCGTCCGCTCCCAAGGTCACCCGCAACAGCCAGGTGGTCCTGACCGCTCCGCCCACACTGGCGGCCATGGTCTCCCTGGTCCAGCCCGCGCTGGACCGACTCACGGCCGGTGAAGCCGGGGTGCACCTGCTTGTTCTGGTGCCCGATGCCGATACGGCGCTGGCTGTCGCTCAGGCTGTGCTGCCGTCCGGCGATGCCGCACCGGTGCTGATCCCGGTGACGTCCGCCGGCCGTGGCACGCGCCTCATGACGCGCCCGCCTGCCGCACTGATCGGTGCGCCGTCGGATCTCGCGGCGCTGCTGCCGAGCGGATTGCTCAAGCTCGACGCCATTTCGCAGCTGTATGTGCTGCAGGCGGATCTGACACTGGCGCTCACCGATGAAGCGTCGGTTACGGCGTTGATGACCGAACTGCCGAAAGACATCGCGCGCACGCTTACGATGGCCGCCGAAACCGATGACGTCACGGCGTTCGCCAGAGCGTACATGAAGCGCCCGCGTCGTGTGGGCGATGATGTGATCGCTGATGGCAGCGCCCCACTCAACATGCAGTATGTGCTGGTGAGCAACGGCACGCGCACCGCCGCATTGCGCCGCGTGCTCGACGCCGTGAACGCGCCGTCGGCGATCATTGTTGCGCCGGAAGCGGAGCAGGTTGCCGAAGCGCACGCCGCACTCCGCGCGCTGGGCTACGACACGCTGAATGGTGATGTGAAAGCGACCGGCGGTATCGTGGAAACGCACAGCGTGCTGCGCGTGCTCTATGACGTTCCGTCAACCCGCGCTGCGCTCGACGGCGCACTCGGTGGACATCCGGTGCAGAGCATTGCGCTGGTGACGCCACGTCAGGTGGCGCACCTGCGATCACTGCTCACCGGCGGCACGCTCACGTACTTCGTGTTACCCGATACGATGGCACACGCCATAGGCCGCGACGGTGCGCGCATGGGCGAGTTGCGCAAGATTCTCGCTGAAGGCGTGAGCGCGCGCGAACTCGCCGCACTCGAACCGCTGCTCGATGACAACGATGCACTGGAGATCGCCGCTGCCGCACTGCGTCTGCTCGAGCGTGAGCGCGAAACAGCGAAGGCACTGCGGATCGGTGTCACCACG
>JANMWU010000048.1:0-1738 GCA_031380785.1 Gemmatimonadaceae bacterium | reverse complement strand
TCTGCAGCTTCGCAAAGCCGACATTCACTCGGTCGAGATAGGCGACTACGTAACACAGGAACAGGAATGGGATCAGCCGCAGCGTGACGCGACGGTACGTCCGATCCTCAACTGCACTGTCATCCGGCGTCCGGGCCACGGTCACAACAGCACCACTCACTCAGCCCGTCCAGATCGTGGGAAGCACACGCGCTGCGTTACGGCCGAGGATGGCCGCAACGTTCGTGTCACTGTAACCGCGCTTGATCAACCCTTCCGTAAGATCGAACATGCGCTTCGGATGATCGAGGCCTTGCACCGTCAGCATCCGCTCACCTTTCGCATCCAGATGCATGCGATAGCGCTCGAAGTTGGGCGTCGGTGGAACACTCAGTGTAGCACCGTTCACCGGGTTCGGATTGCCTGGCACATCCATGTCGCTGCCCACCGCGACATGTTCGATCCCCACCAGTTTCGCCACGTGATCGAAGTGATCGATCACACTGTCGACCGTGACCGGTTCCGTTTCCAGCACCATCATGCGGAGAAACGGAATGCCCATCACTCCACCCGTTTTCGCCATCTTCATGATCATCTCATCAGTCTTGCAGCGCAGATGTCCCGGCAGCAGCGCGCGGCAGCTGGCATGCGAGAAGACCACCGGCCGCGCCGCCGCATCGAGCGCATCAAGCGTCGTGCGATCGCCGCAGTGCGACAGGTCCACCGCCATGCCGACAGTATTCATCCGCGCCACGATGTCGTGCCCGAACACGGTCAGGCCGCCGTCATTTGTCTCGAGAAACCCCGAGCCGATGCGGTTCTGATAGTTGTACGTGAGCTGCGAAAGACGCTGTCCGAGCGCGAAGAAGGTGTCGACGTCGTCAGGCGTGCGGAAATGATCGGAGTTCTGAAACGTGATCATGATCCCGACCTTCCCTGCCTTCTTCGCCGCCTCGAAGTCCGACGCGTCGTCAATCCGCACGAACCAGTCGGGATAACCGGCAATGAAGCCGTTCCAGTCAGCGAAGAATCGAACTCCGGCGGCGTAATCCGCCGGACTGTGCCCGAGCGCGATCACGTTGTATCCCGATGTGCGATACGTCTCGAAATCGGTGGCCGTCATCGACTTTGCCTTCGTCAGCCACAACGTACTCTTTGGCGGTGACTCGGCAAAATCGGCAAAGCGGAACTGATTCAGCAGGTCGACGACAAGCGATTCCTGCACCAGCCGGATCGCACGGGCCGAGTATTCATGGGGCACGTCGGCGGCGAGACGATATCGACCCCGCAGAATTGCCGGCGCGGCGATGAGGCTGACGGCAATACGCTGCAGTGCATCACGACGCGAAACCCCGGCCTGGGCCGGAGCGATGGGATCGGGCATGACTGGCGCGGCTGAGGGGAGTCAACGAACGCGGTGGGATCGCTGCATCGTATCGCGCGCCCGGGCCGAGGCAAGGCACGCGCGACACTGTCTGGCGACCGGCCAGCGCCGCATGTCAGATTGCAGCATGGCGACCGCCTCGAAGGTCAGCATCGTCAACGTCGGCTACCGCTCCACCAACTTCTGGGTCGTGAGTGCAGGCTCGTCACGCCTGTTGCTGGACCTGGGCTGGCCCGGCACGCTCGCCACGCTCCGCGCAAATCTCGATCGAATGGGCGTGCCGATGCGTGAAATCCGCCACGGCCTCGCGACGCATTTCCATCTCGATCACGCCGGACTGGCGCAGGAATTGAAGGCGCTCGGCATGCGGCTCCT
>JANMWU010000022.1:0-13856 GCA_031380785.1 Gemmatimonadaceae bacterium | reverse complement strand
ACGGCTTTCTCGACCATGTTGCGCGCTTCACCGCGCAGCTCCTCACCGCCTTCGAGCGCAAACGAGCGCAGCGAATACACGACTTCGCGCTGCTGGTTCATCACATCGTCGTACTCGAGCAATCGCTTGCGGGCCTGGAAGTTCTGCAGCTCGACGCGCTTCTGTGCCTGTTCGATGCTGCGCGTGATCAGCGGATGGGTGAGCATCTCGCCTTCCTGCGCGCCAAGTCGGTCCATCAGTTTCGCGATGCGCTCGGAGCCAAACAGCCGCATCAGATCGTCTTCGAGCGACAGGAAGAACTGGCTCGACCCCGGATCGCCCTGACGTCCGGCGCGACCACGCAACTGGCGATCGATGCGACGCGATTCGTGCCGCTCGCTGCCGATGATGTGCAGTCCGCCGATTTCGGTGATGTCGATTTCCTTGCCATCGACGTCATGGATCTTCGACGGTTGTCCCGTGGTCACACCGGCACCGAGTTTGATGTCGGTGCCACGACCAGCCATGTTGGTCGCGATCGTGATCGCGCCAGGCTGTCCGGCTTCGGCCACAATTTCCGCTTCGCGCTGATGGTACTTCGCATTCAGCACGTTGCACTTCATGCCGGCGCGCTGGATCAGTCGCGCGATGGTTTCCGACACTTCGACGTTCACCGTGCCGACGAGAATCGGGAAACCGAGTCCGTGCAGGCGCTTCACTTCCTCGACGATGGCGTTGTACTTCTCACGCCGCGTCTTGAAGACCAGGTCCTGCCGGTCGTCGCGAATGATCGGACGATTGGTCGGAATGACGGAGACTTCCAGCGTGTAGATCTGGTGGAATTCCGTCTCTTCGGTCTCGGCGGTACCGGTCATGCCGCCAAGCTTTTCGTACATGCGGAAGTAGTTCTGGATCGTGATCGTTGCCATGGTCTGCGTCTCACCCTTCACCTGCACGCCTTCCTTGGCTTCGACTGCCTGGTGCAGGCCTTCCGACCAGCGACGACCCGGCATGGTGCGACCGGTGAACTCGTCGACGATCAGCACCTGCGCATCCTGAACGACGTAGTTCACATCCTTCTCGTACAGCGCGTACGCGCGCAGCAGCTGATGCACGATGTTGAGTCGCTCGCTCCGCATCGCGTACTCGCGATTGAGCAACGCGCGCTGCTCGAGTTTCTGCTGCGGCTCGAGTTCCGTCGAATGCTCGATGCGCCCGATTTCGACCGAGATGTCGGGAAGCAGGAACGCCTCACCGGTCATCCTGGTCATCAGGTCCACGCCGCGGTCGGTCAGATGCACCGTGTGACCGCGCTCATCGAGTACGAAGTGCAGTTCATCCTCGATGTCGCTGAACTGTTGCTTGGCCGGCGGCAGCTTGCGGTCGGCCAGGTGCTCCAGCTCACGCTTCTGCACCAGCTGCTTGACACCGGTTTCACCCAGAATCTTGAACAGCTTCTTGTTCTTCGGTCCCCCGAGCTGCGCTTTGTAGAGCAGCAGGCTGGCGGCGTCGGCATCGGCGGCCATCACGCGCTCGCCTTCTGCGACAAGCTGATTGACGAGCGCTTCCTGCTCGCGGATCAGCTTCGCAACGGACGCATTGTGGGCCTGGTACATCGCGTCGTTTTCGTTGCCAACCGGCCCTGAGATGATGAGCGGTGTGCGGGCCTCATCGATCAGCACCGAATCGACTTCGTCGACGATCGCGTAGTAGTGCTTGCGCTGCACGCGCTGATCCAGTGAATGGACCATGTTGTCGCGCAGATAGTCGAAGCCGAACTCGTTGTTGGTGCCGTACGTGATGTCGGCGTTGTAGGCCGCACGACGCTCCATCGACCCCGGCTCGGTATCGTCAAGGCACGCGACTGACAGGCCGAGCCAGGCGAACAGGTGGCCCATCCACTGCGAGTCACGACGTGCGAGATACGAGTTGACCGTAACCAGATGCACGCCACGACCGGCGAGTGCATTGAGGTAGAGCGGCAGGGTGGCGACCAGCGTCTTGCCTTCACCGGTCGCCATTTCCGCGATACGGCCGAGGTGCAGCTGAATGCCGCCCGCCAGCTGCACATCGTACGGCACCATGTCCCAGGGCTGCGGATGGCCGGTGACGCTGGCCATCGATCCCTTCAATCGCCGCGCGGCTTCGCGCACGGTGCCAAATGCTTCGGGCAGCAGTTCGTCGAGTGTCGCCGAAATCGCCGCGCGCAATTCTCCTTCGACGCCGCCCTGCCCATCCTTGCCCACCAGCTGTTCGTCAAGCGCTTCGCGCTCCAACGCATCGGCAGCGCCACGCTTCGATTCCTTCAGCTCAGCAACCTTCGCTTCCAGTGCACCGGTGCGCTCCGCAAGCAGTTCGCGGAACTTCACGGTTTGCGCCTGCAGCGAGGCGTCATCGAGGGATTCCAGCGTCGCTTCCCGCGCGTGGATTTCCTCGATGATCGGCTTCACCCGCTTCGCTTCACGCTGATGGCGCGTGCCAAACAGCTTTCCCAGCACATCCTTGAGCATCGCTCTCCCCTATCGGTACAGCGCCGCGTCACGGATCTGAGCCGCTACGGCGTCCAGGACGAATCCCCGCAATGAGTGGCCTTCGTTCGCACGGCGGCGCACTTCGGTGGAACTCACATCGACACGGCGCGTTGGCAACACCAGCGCGTCGCGGGTCAGGCCCAGCGGAGCAAACGGCTCCGAACCACGGGTCAGAACGACGAGCCGCACCAGTTGCAGCAACTGCTGCGGTTCCTTCCATCGAGCGAGCCCGGACGCGGCATCCGTGCCCAGCAGCAGAAACAGTTCGTCGTCGGGTCCTGACGCGCGATAGGCCGCTGCAGTGTCAACCGTAAAAGATAATCCCCCGCGACCAATTTCGATCGGATTCACACCGAAGCGCGGGTCATCGCCGACCATCGCCTGCAGCATGCCCAATCGCTGACTGGGCGTGCTGGAATGCCCGGACGCCTTCAGTGGCTGCTGGCCTGCTGGAATGAAATCCAGGCGGTCGAGTGTCAGCCTCTCGAATGCATCGATCGCCGCCAGCCAATGGCCGACGTGCGGGGGGTCGAAACTTCCCCCAAAGAGGCCGATCCGCACGGCCCCTCAGGGCTTCCGCGGCGGCGGAATAGCGGCCGGAATGGTGGTGCCGGGCGCAGCCGTCGTGTCGCGCGCCGCCGCCTCTGGCGGACAGAGCCGCCGCACTTCGAGGTCGTCAGCGAATCGTTTCCGCACCGCGGCACAGGCTTCGATCGCTTCTTCGCGGTACCGGATCACGCGATACGACTCGACCATGCGCAGGTACGCGTCGCGGGTTCTGGCGCTGGTGGGATACGAATTCACCACGGTCTTGAAGTACAGAATCGCGGGATCGTACGCCTTGCGCTTGAAGTAATAAAAGCCGGCCAGGTACTCCTTGGTCGCAAACATCTCGTCAAGCGCGACGATCTCGCGTTCAGCGTCCTTGCGACGCGGAGAGTCGGGATAGACGGCAACCAGAGTCCGGAACGACGCCTGTGCTGTTGTACCGTACTGTGAATCGAGTTCCGGCGAACGCCACAGTTTCTGGTATTCTCTCGCGCTCTCAAACATGGCGTCGTCGGCGAGCGAGTCCTCGGGGAAATTTTCCGCGACCTTGTTGAACGCCTGTGCGGCGAGCAGATGCTCGAGATTCCCGCTGCGGGCTTTGCCGAGCATGAACTGCGTACGCGGCAGGAGCGTGTCGCGGGCGGGCAGATCGGTGGTCAGTTTTTCGAACGCAAGGGTCGCGTTTCCCCAGTGCCGGAGCTCCAGCTCACGGACTCCTGCCTGAAACAGCGGTGTTGTCTGGCCGGCGTATTTCTCGATGCGGAAACCGTTCCCGCCGCACGACGTCATGGCCGCAACACCGGCCAGCAGGCTGACGCGAACGACCACGAACCTCGGCGTCAGCATGCGCGGATCCCGGAGCGTCGCGACCTGACGCTGGGCGTGGTTCGGGCTACCGGACGGCAAGTGCTGGCGGAGAAATCGGTGCATGGGAGCGTGAAGCGCGACAATCGCCCTGGGCGGGCGCAAACGGCGAATTCCTGCGGTACCGCAGCAGCTATAGACCCCGGTCGGGACGGCGGGTTCAACGCGGCCTTCCCACCGAGTCGTACGTAAAGCCAAGCGCGCGCATGCGAGTCGGCGAATACAGGTTGCGCATGTCCACGACCACGGGGGCCCGCAGCGCCGCGCGCACGCGGGTCCAGTCGGGTGAGCGGTACTCATTCCAGTCGGTCATCAGCACCAGCGCATCGGCGCCAGCGCAGGCCGCGTATGCGTTGGCCACCAGCTCAACCGAGTCACCGAGTCGCCGCGCCGCCTCGCGCCGCGATTCAGGATCATGCGCCACGACGGTACCGCCGTCCTTGTGAATGGCGGCGATCAACGAAAGCGACGGCGATTCGCGCATGTCGTCGGTCTGCGCCTTGAAGGCCAGACCCCAGACGGCAATGCGCTTGCCGGACAGCGATCCGCCAACCAGTGCGCGCAGTTTCTCCGCCGCGCGGTCCTTCTGGTGTTCATTCGTGTCGTTCACCGCGTCCAGCACACGCAACGACACGTTGTAGTCGGTCGCGGTGCGCAACAGCGCCTGAACATCCTTCGGAAAGCACGACCCGCCGTACCCCGGCCCGGGCAGCAGGAATGACGGCCCGATGCGCGGATCGCTGCCCATGCCAAGGCGCACCAGGTCGACGTTGGCGCCGGCGCGCTCACACATCAGTGCGATCTCGTTCATGAAGCTGATGCGTGTTGCGAGCATTGCATTGGCCGCGTACTTCGTCAGTTCGGCTGACGCAAGATCCATGAAGATCAGCGGCTTGCCGGAGCGGACGTACGGCTCGTACAACTCTTCCATCAATTCGCGCGCACGCTGCGAATCGGTACCGACGATGACGCGGTCCGGATGCGTGAAATCGTCAACGGCAGCGCCTTCCTTCAGGAACTCAGGATTGCTGCAGACGTGGAACGGAACCTTCGCGTGCTGCTGCAGCACGCCGCGAATCAGCTCCGCCGTACCGACCGGCACGGTGGACTTGGTCACCACCACCACCTCCTGCTCAGCATTCTTCGCCACCGTCTCGGCGGCGGCGAGGACGTAACGAAGGTCGGCCGAGCCGTCTTCATCGGCCGGCGTACCGACGGCGATGAACACGAACTGCGCATGACGCGCCGCGGCGGCGACATCGGTGGTGAACGTGAGGCGCTCGGAGCGCTGATTGCGCTCGACGATCACATCGAGGCCAGGTTCGAAGATCGGCAGCGCGTTGCGCTGCAGGCCGGCGATCTTCGCCTCATCGAGATCGGCGCAGACGACGTCATTGCCGGTATCCGCGAGGCACGCCCCGAGCACCAGTCCAACGTACCCCGTGCCGATCACCGCAACTTTCATGTCAGTGCGTTCCCGCAGGCTGCGGAGTGACGCCGTCGGCGAGGCTCACGATACGCGCCCGCGACGGTCTCGTCTTTCCGGTCGCGTTGCGCGTGTCCACTACCAGCGCGGCATGATCCACAACCATCTGCCAGTCGTACGCCTTGTGATCAGTGACGATCACCACCGCATCCGCGGCTGCCAGCGCCGCCGTCGTCAACTCGATGCTGTGATACTCGTGTCCATCCTCACGGAACGTGGCGACGTGCGGGTCGTGGAAAATCACCGCTGCACCGCGCTGTTCGAGCAGGCGCATGATGTCGAGCGCCGGGCTTTCACGCATGTCGTCGATGTCGCGCTTGTAGGCGACGCCCAGAATCAGTACGCTGCTGCCGTTCACCGACTTTCGCGAATCGTTGAGCGCACGCGAGACTTTCTCCACGACGTAGTCCGGCATCCCAGAATTGATCTCGCTGGCGAGATCGATGAAGCGCGTCTTGTAGTTGAGCGTGCGCATCTTCCAGGCGAGGTAGTGCGGATCAAGCGGGATGCAGTGGCCGCCAATGCCAGGCCCCGGTGTGAACTTCATGTACCCGAACGGCTTGGTGGCAGCGGCGTCGATCACTTCCCACACATTTACACCGAGCTTGTCGCAGACGATCGCGATCTCGTTGACGAGACCGATATTCACCGACCGGAACGTGTTCTCGAGCAGCTTGACCAGCTCGGCCGTTTCAGTGGACGATACCGGCACCACCGTGTCGATCACGGCGCGGTACAGGGCCGTCGCAACCTCAGTGCACGCCGGCGTCACGCCACCGACGACCTTCGGAGTGTTCTTTGTGTGGTAGACCGGATTGCCTGGATCGACGCGCTCGGGGCTGAACGCAAGGAACACATCATCACCGACAGTAAAACCCGCCGACTCCAGGGCCGGCAGCAACACTTCCCGCGTCGTGCCGGGATAGGTGGTGCTTTCAAGCACGATCAGCAGTCCGGGGTGCGCCTGTGCAACGACCGCCTGCGTGGCAGCGTGCACGTAGGTCATGTCAGGATCGCGCGTCTTGCCCAGTGGCGTCGGCACGGCGATCGAAATCGCATCGGCCTCGCGCATGCGTGTCGCATCGGTCGTGGCAATGAAGCGACCACTCTTCACATGCGCCGCGACCTGCGCCGCGCGGATGTCCTGAATATGTGACTGCCCCGAATTCAGCAGTGCCACCACGCGCTCGCTGACGTCAAAGCCGATCACAGTGAATCCGGCATCGGCAAATTCCATTGCGAGCGGCAGACCGACGTAGCCGAGGCCGACGACAGCGACGACCGCATCGTGCGACTGGATACGGGACAGCAACTGGGACTTGTGCATCAGGAGACCAGGACCGGGAAGTAGGCGGACGGCAGCGCGATCATCGGCCGTAGAACGATCGGACCGCAGTCACGACGGCGTCGCGCTGCTCACCAGTGAGCTCAGGAAACACCGGCAGCGACAGCACTTCCTGCGAGGCGCGTTCCGACTCGGGGAACTGTCCTTCCTTGTGTCCGAGATACGCGAAACACGGCTGCAGGTGCAGCGGCAGCGGATAGTAAATCGAGCAGCCGATGTCGCGCTGCTTCAGATGCGCCTGCAATGCATCGCGCTTCTGGGCACGGATCGTATACTGATTGTAGATCGACTGGTTCGCCGGATCGACGTACGGTGTCACAATTTCGGCCACGTCGGCGAAGGCCTGATCATAAAACGCGGCGTTCGCGCGACGGGCGCCGCTCCACGCCTCGAGGTGCGGCAGCTTGGCCAGCAGCACCGCTGCCTGCAACGCATCGAGCCGACTGTTGTACCCGACGATTTCGTGGTAGTACGTCTTGATCGATCCATGCGTGCGCAACTTCATCATCGTGTTGAAGAGCGCTTCGTCCTGCGTCACAATCATGCCGCCGTCACCGTAGCCACCCAGGTTCTTCGACGGAAAGAAACTGTAGGTGCCGATAGTTGCTTCCTGTCCGGCCATGGTTTCGAAGCCGTCCACGCCGCGGCGCGCACCGATCGACTGTGCCGCATCCTCGATAATCGGCATCGAACCAAAAGCACCGCGGAACTGTTCAATCGGTGCCATCTGCCCGAACAGATCGACCGGAATCACAGCCTTGGTGTGCGATGTGGCGGCGGCCGCAGCGGCCACCGGATCGAGATTGAAGGTGAGCGGATCGATGTCCGCAAACACCGGCGTTGCACCGACGTTGTGAATCGTGCCGGCGGTCGCGAAGAATGTGAACGGCGTCGTGATCACTTCGTCGCCGCGCCCGATGCCCAGTGCACGCATCGCGATCAGAATCGCGTCGGTGCCGTTGGCGCAGCCGACCGCGTAGCGCGTCTTCGACAGGCCGGCGACTTCGCACTCCAGCCGACCAACCATCGGGCCGAGGATGAACGTCTGATCCTCGATCACCTGGTTCACCAGCGCATAGACCTCGTCCCTGATAGTCGCGTGCTGCGATTTCAGGTCCAGCAACGGCACGGAAAGTGGTGTCATTGCAATCGTGTGATAAAATGAGCGGTTCGCATGGTGTCAGGCGCGGTTCGCGGCGCGTCCGGCAGCCAGCATCGCATGCCAGTCCTGCAGGCAGCGCACGCCGGGCTGTGACGCGCCCAGCGCCTCGATCGCATCACACGCCGCGCTCGCCGCTGACAAGGTCGTGGTGTACGCGATCCGGTTTGCGATCGCGGCCTGCCGGATGGTGTAATCGTCGCGCTGCGCGTGCTTGCCCAACGGTGTGTTGATCAGCAACACGATCTCGCGGTTGACGATCAGGTCGAGCGCGTGTGGGCGACCCTCGTGCACCTTGAAGACCTTGTCACTGGGCACGCCGCAGCTCTGCAGATACGCCGCCGTGCCGCTGGTCGCGATGATGCGAAATCCCATGGCGTGAAAGCGCTTCACGATCGGCGCGACCGTCGCTTTGTCGCGATCGTTGACGGTCACGAAGATCGCGCCGCTGCGCGGCAGCGCATTCTCGGCCGCCAGCTGCGCCTTCGCAAACGCAATCCCGAACGATTCAGCAATCCCCATCACTTCGCCCGTCGAGCGCATCTCGGGGCCCAGGACCGGATCGAACTCCCGGAACTTCCTGAACGGGAACACCGCTTCCTTCACGCTCAGGAAGGGCGGCACGATCTCCTCGGTGAATCCGATCTGCGCCAGCGTCTCGCCGCACATCACGCGCGCCGCAACTGACGCCAGCGGCACGCCGATGGCCTTCGATACGAATGGAATGGTACGACTGGCGCGAGGATTCACTTCGAGCACATACACCTCGCCGTCGCGAATGGCGTACTGCACATTGATCAGTCCCACCACGCCGAGCGCCCTGGCCAGTGAAACCGTGTGCCGACGCATCACATCCTGATACTCGGCCGCAATGCGCACCGGCGGCAGCACGCACGCCGAGTCGCCGGAATGGATGCCGGCGTCCTCGATGTGCTGCATGACACCGCCAATCACCACCATCTGGCCGTCGGAGATGGCGTCCACGTCGGCTTCGAACGCATCCTCGAGGAAGCGATCGATCAGTACCGGACGCTCCTCTGAGACGCGTGCAGCCTTTTCGAAATAGTCACGCAGCGACGCATCGTCGTACACGACCTGCATCGCGCGACCGCCGAGCACATAGCTGGGACGCACCAGCACCGGATAGCCGATGCCCTGCGCGATGCCGACCGCTTCGTCGACACTGGTTGCCGTGCCGTTGGCTGGCTGCTGAATTCCGAGCGACCGCGCGATCGCATCGAACCGGCGACGGTCTTCCGCGATGTCGATCGCATCCGGTGAGGTGCCGAGGATTGTAACGCCTGCCGCTTCAAGCCCGCGGGTGAGTTTCAGCGGCGTCTGTCCACCGAGCTGCACGATCACACCCATCGGCTGCTCACGCGCGACGATCTCCAGCACATCCTCGAGCGTGAGCGGCTCGAAATACAACTTGTCCGAAACATCGAAGTCCGTCGACACTGTCTCCGGATTCGAGTTGATCATGATCGTCTCGAATCCACGCTCGCGCAGCGCCATCGCCGCGCGCACACAGCAGTAGTCGAATTCCACGCCCTGCCCGATGCGATTCGGGCCCGAGCCGAGGATCACGACTGACTTGCGTCCGCTGCGAGGGGCTTCGCTCTCTTCGTCGTAACTCGAATACAGATATGGCGTGGAGCTCGGAAATTCGCCGGCACAGGTATCGACCATCTTGTACGACGGCCGCAACCCAAGCGCGTGACGCCGGTCGCGAACAGACTGCTCGGTCTCACCGCGCAAGGCACCGAGCTGACGATCGGAAAAACCCATCCGCTTCATGCGACGCAGCAGCTCCGGCGTCACGTCGGCGAACGACGCGTACTCCAGTTCCGCATCGAGCAGCTCGCGCATCTGTGCCAGGAACCACGGATCGATGGCGGTGATCTCGAACAGTTCAGCGTCGCTCAGCCCGGCCTGCATTGCACGCTTGACCTGAAAGATCCGCTCCGGCGTCGGCTGACGGAGCATGCCCTTGAGCGTCTCCAGCGAGCTATCGGCCAGGCGATCATCGATCAGCCGCGGCCCGATTTCCCAACCCGAACGGCCGATCTCCAGCGCCCGCAGACCTTTCTGCAACGCCTCCTTGAACGTGCGTCCGATCGCCATGCTCTCGCCGACGCTTTTCATTTGCGTCGTCAGGCGCGGATCGGCCGCCGCAAACTTCTCGAACGCGAAGCGCGGGCATTTGACAACCACGTAGTCGAGCACCGGTTCGAAGCTGGCCGGTGTGGTCCTGGTGATGTCGTTCGGGATTTCGTCCAGCGTCATGCCGACAGCGAGCTTGGCTCCGATGCGTGCGATGGGAAAACCAGTCGCCTTCGATGCCAGCGCCGACGAGCGCGAGACCCGCGGATTCATCTCGATGACCAGCAGTTCACCGGTGGTCGGGCTGACGGTGAACTGAATGTTGCACCCACCGGCTTCGACGCCGATCTCGCGGATGATCGCACAAGCCGCATCGCGCATCGTCTGATATTCACGATCGGTCAGCGTCATGGCCGGAGCAACCGTGATCGAGTCACCGGTATGCACACCCATCGGATCGAGATTCTCGATCGTGCAGACGATCACGACGTTGTCGGCACAATCGCGCATCACTTCCAGCTCGAACTCCTTCCAGCCGAGCAGGCTGCGTTCGATCAGCACCTGTGACGTCGGCGATTCATCGAGCCCGCGACGCACGATCGTTTCGTATTCCTCACGGTTGTACGCCACGCCGCCGCCCGATCCACCCAGCGTGAAAGACGGACGGATGATCGCGGGATAGCCGGTCGATTCGAGCAACGCGTGCGCTTCGTTCCAGTTGTGCGCAAAACCGCCCTTCGCCACCGACAGTCCGATGCGCGCCATTGCGGCGGCGAACTCCTGCCGATCCTCAGCCACTCGTATGGCGCGCGCGTTGGCACCGATCAGTTGCACGCCGTACTTGTCGAGCACGCCCGAGTCATACAACCCAAGCGCCACGTTCAACGCCGTCTGCCCACCCATCGTCGGCAGCAATGCATCGGGCCGTTCTGCCGCAATCACCTTCTCGACATACTCCGGTGTGACCGGCTCGACATATGTGCGGTCGGCCATTTCCGGATCCGTCATGATCGTGGCCGGATTCGAATTCACGAGGATGACCTCGTACCCTTCCTCGCGCAGCGCCTTGGTGGCCTGAGTTCCCGAATAGTCGAATTCCGCTGCCTGCCCGATAACGATTGGGCCGGAACCGATGATCAGGATGCGATGCAGGTCAGTACGCTTCGGCATGAACGCAGAACGGGCGGGACAGAAAGGGCGCGCAATCAGCCTCGAAATATAGCCCCTCCGGGCCCGTTGCCGCGCGCACTTTCCTCATCGGCGAAAGCGCGGTCGCCGCCTCACCGGGGTGGCTTGGTCGGAGCGACGGCCAGTGCCACACGCGCCGCGTCCAACATCTCGTCGAGCAGCACCGCGAATGACGTGCTCGCGCGCCAGCCAAGGCGCGCCTCCGCCCGCCGCGGATCCGCGATCAACGCCGGCACATCACCCGATCGCGCGAGTGACGGATCGTGCGTGACATGCGCCGCCCAATCCAGTCCAACACGCGAGAACGCGGCCGCGCAGAACTCCTGCACCGTGCGACCGACACCGGTACCGATGACATAGTCCGCCGGCGTCGCATGGTCGGCCATGCGCACCAGTGCATCCATGTGGTCGCGCGCATGACCCCAGTCGCGAATCACGTCCAGCGCGCCGAGCGTGAGCGGCGTCGCCGTCCGGTCGCCGGCGGCAATGCGCACCGCGGCCCGGCAGATCTTGGTTGTGACATAGTCTGTCTGGCGGCGCGCCGACTCGTGATTGAAGAGCAGCGCCGTACTGGCATGCAATCCCCGACCATCACGGAACGCCGACACCAGCAGAGCGCCGAACGCCTTGCCTGCGCCGTACGGCGTGAGCGGTGCGAATGGTGTCGATTCGTTCTGCGGCGCAACTGAATCCGGGCCGAACACCTGACACGAACCGGCGAAAACGAAATGCGCGGTCGGCACGTTCCGGATCATCGCTTCCAGCACGCGCGCCGGCACAGTGCAGAGCCCATCGGTCGCGTCGGCGGGCGTCTTCCATGCCAGGGTCGGCGCTGCCGGTGCCGCGAGATGAAAGATCAGATCCGGCATCGTATCGGCGATGAGGGCATCTATCGCGCGCGCATCACGCAGATCGAGCTCGCGCAACTGCACCGCGGCCGATGCAGCAGACAGACGTGATCGCGCTTCGAGCGGATCGCCGCGAGTGGTGCCTACCACCGAATCTCCGCGCGCAAGCAGCTGCTCCGCGAGCAGCACACCATCCTGGCCTGCAACTCCGGTGATCAGAACGCGCGCCATACTGCCGGGTCCGTGTAGAGTGAAAACAGCGCGGGGGAGCCCTGTAGGACTCCCCCGCGCAGATAGCGATCAGTTCCGAATCACCGCCCGTCGCAGTTCAGGCAACCGAGGGGACACCGCGCGGTGCGCGATGAATCTTGCCGGCCGACATACAGGACGTGCAGGCCTTGACCTTGATGATCTTGCCATCAGCGTCGAGAATGCGCATGACCTGCAGATTCGGGCGCCAGGTGCGACGGACGCGGTTGTTGGCGTGCGACACGTTGTTACCGAACGTGACACCCTTCTGGCAGACGTAACAGCGGTGGCGATCGATGGCCATGACTCAGTTCTCCACGAATTCGATGCGTGCCATTTCCGCACCATCGCCAAGGCGATGACCGGTCTTCAGAATGCGGGTGTAGCCGCCGGCGCGGGTGGCAAACTTCGGCCCCCACTCCTGAAACAGCTTGTCGGCCGCTCCGCGCTTATGGATGTGGCGACCCGCCAGGCGACGCGCGTGCACCGTGCCTGCCTTGGCCTTGGTGACGAGCTTCTCCACGAATGGCCGGAGCTCCTTGGCCTTGGCCTCGGTGGTTTCGATCGCACCCTGCTCGATGAGCGAGGTTGCGAGGTTGCGCAGCAATGCGAGACGCTGCTCGCTCGTGCGGCGGAGTTGACGACCAGCCTTCCGATGGCGCATTGCAATTACTCCTGCGAGGACTCGATGGGATCGTCCGGCGCGTTGGCGGCGACCTTCGACGGCGGTGTGCCCCAATCGAGCACCCGCGCGAAGTCCCCCGTTTCCTCGTACCGCATCCCAAAGTTCAGACCACGATTCTCGAGCAGTGCTGCCACTTCCTCGAGCGACTTCTTGCCAAAGTTCTTGACCTGCAGAATCTGTGATTCCGTCTGACGCATGAGATCACCGAGCGTGCGGACGTTGTTGTTCTTGAGCGAGTTCACCGAGCGCACCGAGAGGCCGAGCGCATCGATGCCGATCGCCAGTTCAGAGAGCAGAATTCCCTTACCGTCCACATCGCCGACATTGAGCGATCCGGCCGAGCTCGACCCGAAGCTGGCGAAGTACTGGAAGTGCGCCTGCGCCAGTGCCGCGGCGTAACTCACGGCCTCTTCCGGCGCGATCGTACCATCGGTTTCGACCGTCAGCTTCAGGCTGTCGTAGTCCGTGCGCTGGCCGACGCGTGTTTCGGCGACAGTGAAGTTCGCGCGACGCACCGGGTTGTAGATGGCATCGATGCGGACCAGATCCACCGGCATGCCGCGCTCGACCGGATGCTGATCGGCGTCGACGTAACCACGGCCCACATTCACGTACAGTTCGACCGAGATTTCACGGTCATCCTGCATCGTGAAGATGTGGTGATTGGCGTCGACCACGCGCACGCCGGCAGGCAGCTGCAACGCACCGGCCGTGAAGGCACCGGCTGACTTGAGCGCCACGCGCAGCACCGCATGCTCAAGATCATCATCGAGCACGAGGACGAGCGACTTCAGGTTTCCGATGATCTGGTGCACATCTTCCACCACACCCGGAATGGTCTGGTGCTCGTGCACCACGCCATCAATCCGG
>JANMWU010000017.1:0-7351 GCA_031380785.1 Gemmatimonadaceae bacterium | reverse complement strand
CCATGTGCATGCGAACGCAGCGCGGTGAGTGCCGCGTCTGCCTGTGACGCCGGCACGATGGCGACCAGCTTCCCTTCATTCGCGATGTGCAACGGCTCGAGTCCGAGCATCTCGCACGCACCGCGCACCGCTTCCCGGACGGGAACACGTTCCTCATTCACGACGATTGCAAGCCTGGTGCGCGACGCAATCTCATTGAGCGACCCGGCGACGCCGCCACGCGTCGGGTCCTTGATCACCCGCGTGTCGGGAGCGGCTCGCAGCAGCGCGGCCACCATCGTGTGCAGGGGCGCGCTGTCACTCTCGATGGGTGCATCCAGCTCGAGCGCCTCGCGCGCGAGCATCACCGCCATACCATGGTCACCGATGCACCCACTCAGCAGCACCACATCGCCAGGCATCATCTGCGTTGCGTCGAGTCGCACGTCAGAACTCACCACGCCAACGCCGCTGGTATTGATGAATATCTGATCGGCCTTGCCGCGGTGCACGACTTTCGTGTCACCGGTCACAATCGGCACACCGGCCGCCGCTGCCGCCGACGCCATGGAGTCCACGACTCGACGGAGTACGTCCATGTCGAGTCCCTCTTCAAGAATGAACCCGACCGACAATCCGATCGGCTGCGCACCCGACACGGCGAGATCATTGATCGTGCCGTGCACAGCCAGTGAGCCGATGTCGCCGCCGGGGTAGAAGAGCGGGCTGACGACGTAGCTGTCAGTGGTCATCGCGATGCGCTCCGTTCCTGCCGCGATGCGCAGCAGCGCAGCGTCAGCGCCACCATCCAGCAACGGATTGCGGAACGCGGGCAGAATCAGCGACTCGAGCAATGAGTGACTCGATTTTCCGCCACTGCCGTGACTGAGCGTCACGTGCCGATCGAGAAGCTTTGGCGTGACGTCACGCACGGCGCGCGCGCGTTCCATGCGATCGAGCTGCGCCGGCAGCGACGACTCGATGCGACCGACCGTCATGGACTCCCCACTGACTGCGGTGCACCGGCGCCCTGACGCATCAGCGAATATCGTCCGTAGTTGTAGTAGGCCGCGCAGGCCCCTTCCGGCGACACCATGCACGAGCCGATTGGCGTTTCAGGCGTGCACGCCGTGCCGAAGACTTTGCATTGCCACGGCTTGATCGCGCCCTTGAGCACTTCACCGCACTGGCAGGCCTTCGGATCGGTGACGCGCACATTGGGCACGGCAAAGCGCGCTTCGGCATCGAAGTCGGCGAATTCCGGCCGCAGCGCCAGCGCGCTTTGCGAAATAAAGCCCAGTCCGCGCCACTCGAAGAACGGGCGCAGCCGCATCGTCTGGGTGAGCATTTCCATTGCGCGACGATTACCGCCGTCCCGTACCACGCGTGCGTACTGATTCTCGACCCGTACCGTCCCCGAATCGAGCTGTCGCAGAATCATCACCACGGACTGCAGAATATCAGCCGGCTCAAAACCGCTCACCACGATTGGCAGTCCGTATTCACGCGGGATGAAATCGAACGGGCCGGTACCGATGATCGTGCTCACGTGGCCGGGACCGATGAAGCCCTGCAACGACATGCCGGGCGACTCGAGAATGGCTTTGATGGCCGGGATGATGGTGACGTGATTGCAGAACACGGAGAAATTCGTCAGGCGCTCGTCGCGCGCCCGCAGCAGCGTTGCGGCAGTGGATGGAGCCGTGGTCTCGAATCCCACGGCAAAGAACACCACGTGACGATCGGGATTCTTGCGCGCCAGCGTGAGTGCATCCAGCGGCGAGTAGATGAAACGCACGTCAGCGCCTTCTGCCTTCGCGTCGAGCAGACTGCCCGTGCTGCTTGGCACACGCATCATATCGCCGTAGGTCGCGAAGATCACGCCGGGCTCACGAGCGATGGAGATAGCGTCGTCGATGCGACCCATCGGGATCACGCACACCGGACACCCCGGCCCGTGTACGAGTTCAACGTTCGCAGGCAAGAGATCCTGCAGGCCATGCTTGTAGATCGCATGTGTGTGGCCGCCACAGACTTCCATCAGCTTCACCTGACGACCCTTCGCCAGCCGCGCAATTTCAGTACTCAGGCGGGCAATGCCATCAGCGTCCCGGTATTCGTCCACGAAGCGCATCGTCATGCGACACCCGCCGGGCGGCTCGCCAGTGATGCGTGCAGCATGCCGAGCAAGGCGTGCCAGAGGGTCGCATGCCCTTCCTGAATCCGCGGGACGAATTCGCGGCGCACCACGAAGCACTCATCGATTGCCCCGCTCTCCGCGATTGCCCCGCCAGTGTACCCCACAAGGGCAATGGTCAGCATGCCGCGACGCTTCGCCTCGACAAACGCAGCCACGACATTCGGCGAGTTCCCGCTGGTGGAAAAACCGAGTGCAATATCGCCTCGCTCGCCGACGGCGCCGAGTTGCCGGGCGAATACGGCGTCGAGTCCGACGTCATTGGCGATCGCGGTCACGGTTGCGCTATCCGCCGGCAACGACAGCGCCGGCAGCGCGCGCCAGCTGGCGTGCGGCGGCTGCGCACAATCAATCGCCGCATCATCGGCGTCGGTGGCGCTGCCGCCATTGCCGAACGCCAGCAGTTTGTGACCGTGGGCAAAACGATCCGCCATCGCGACCGCCGTTCGTTCGAGTTGTGCTCCATACTCCGCCAGCAACTCCGTGCGCAGGGCTATCACTTCTTCGCACTTCGCGAGCGTCGAGGTGCGTACTGCCTCGAGCAGCGCACCGACCTGCGCGCTGCGGTCCATCGCTGGCGCGTAGAGAAACGGATACAGCTCGCGGGCAAAGTCGCGGTCCATGCTCACGAACGCTCCACGCGCTCGATTGCGAAGCCCAGATGCACCAGCACTTCGTCGCCGACCGACACATCGACGAGATCCACCGCGACGGTCGCCGGTCCGCTCGGCAATGCGACCGTCGCAGTTCGCGCGTGATGGTCGAGCGTCGTCACAAGTCCCACGACCGCCGTGTCGCCACACAGCTGACAGTGACCGTCCGGCGGATCGCACGACGGCGCAACATCTGAATTGCTCATGTGCCCGCCGCGCGATGCGCGAAGAACACGTGCACCAGTTCCCAGAGCACGTGATACAGCAGTTCGTGCGTCTCCTGCACGATGCACGCATCGCGCGACTCCACCGCGAAGACGTGGTCCGCCGACACATCGGCCGATGCTCGCGCACCGATCAGTGCGAGCGTCAGCAGCGCGCGCGCGCGCGCAGCCTGCAGCAGCGCCAGTGACGCCTCGCTGAGGGCGCCGGCGCTCAATACCACGAGAACGTCACCGTCGCGAGCCAAGGTCGCCAGCGACCGCACCGCGTCGCCGCTCTCAATATCCGGCAGCGACATCGCAGGGAGTGCGCGCTTCCCGACGACCACCGGGTGCAGGAACTCGACGACGACGTGCGCAGCATCCGACCGTTGCGCGCCGTCGCCGACCACGAACAACCGGCCGCCGTCCTGGAACTGCACCGCCATGTCACGACACGCAAGCGCGATGGCATCGGCGTAGGCATGGAAGAAGCGACTGGCGACCAGGTTCGTGGCAGCGACATACGAAGCCGCGTGGCTGTGCGTCACGTCCTGAACGGGCTGGAGCGCGATCGTTGTCGTCACTCGATCCGACTTTCTTCGATGAGCAGCATCTCCTCGGCGAAGTCGGAGCCGAGTGTGGTGAGAAACTCAAGGGTCCGCCGCGCTTCCTCCTCGTCGATCTTCGCGAGTGCGAAGCCGACGTGAATGAGCACCCAGTCGCCGATGTGCAGGCCGTCGGGAACCAGCATGCCCACGTTGATCGCCCGACGCACGCCGGAGATCTCGGCTTTCGCGAGATGATGCGTGGCGTCAAGAAACTCGACGATCTGTCCCGGCACGCCCAGACACATGGCCGACCTCCGTCGCGCGTTCCGTCGGGCACGATGTCACACGCGCCATGCCACGCCCGCTGAATGTGCCCATCGCGAAACGATGGGCCAGCGGCGCGAACCAGATTCAGAGCACACTACCGGGCGGCGCAGGCACCGGCAAATCCACTTCGATTTTTCGAAGTTCCCGACGCGTTACTCGATCTCGTCGAGCAGTTGACGCAGGCGGCTCAGCAGTTTCTCGCCCGATGCTGTCAACGCGTACATCATATACGTGCGGTCATCGGTCTCCTGTCGCCGGTCGAGCAAATGCGCGGCCTCCAGCGCGCGCAACGTCTCCGACAGCGTGGAGCTACTGACAGCCGGCAGCGCAGCGGCGATGTCATGATAGCGAACTCGGCCATATCTCAGAATCGCGTTCATCACATGCAGCGAGTGCCGGCGGCGAAGAATGCGCATGAGATCTTCCACGCCGCAGTAGCAGGTCGAAGCACTGGCCACGCCTGGATCAGCGCAGCCGCACGCCGGAATCTCGCGATCGGTCAAACTGTCAGAGGATTCCACCTGTGCTCCACTCCATGTTCGCGACGAAATGAAGCTTGCCGCCAGTCACGACGACCGCAATGCAGAGCGCGGCGCTTACTCTCCGCGTGCACGCTGCCCAGCTTTGCGATATGCGAGTGCGAGGCTGCAGTGTGATCGCCGATTGCGACACGAACCAGGCGTCGCCCGTACCGCGCGCCAGTCAGTCGGCACATTGCGGTACACTCCTGCTGGCGTTCGTCGGCGCTGCGCTGCTGATCAGCGCGTGTCGGCGTGACCGCCCCGGCCGCGACGCACAGATTCTGGTGGCGGCACTGGATGCCGATCCCGGGCAGCTGAATCCC
This sequence comes from Gemmatimonadaceae bacterium, assembly GCA_031380785.1. GTDB lineage: Bacteria > Gemmatimonadota > Gemmatimonadetes > Gemmatimonadales > Gemmatimonadaceae > JACMLX01. The sequence goes on along the minus strand of JANMWU010000017.1, from coordinate 2,600 downwards.
GCGATCACCACCAACGGCGGCGTGCATACGGCGGCGGCGTTGCTGTATGACGGCCTATTGAGTCTCGACAGCGCGCTCACGCCCCAGCCCGGCCTGGCCGTGAGCTGGGAGATCCTGGACGGCGGCGCGCGATACCGTTTTCACCTGCGCCGCGGAGTACGCTGGCACGACGGCAAACCATTCACGTCAGCAGACGTCACGTTCACCTTCGACAGTCTGCTGCTGCGTTTTCACGCGCGCACACGCGCGTCGATGTCTCCCGCGATACTGAGTGTGGACGCGCCCGACGACTCGACCGTGGAGTTTCGCTTCCGCAGACCGTACGCACCGCTGCTGCTGCAGCTCGACGCCGACGAGTCCCCAATACTTCCGCGCCACCTGTTCGCCGGCAGCGATCCGTTGCGTAATCCGGCCAACACGATGCCGGTCGGAACGGGCCCATATCAATTCGTGTCCCACACCGCCAACAGCGAATTCCGGTTCACTGCCAATCGCCAGTACTTCGGCGGCGTGCCGAAGATTCGCGATGTCGTGCTGCGCGTCATCCCCGACGCGGCCACGCGCGTGATCGCGCTCGAAAGCGGCGAGGTTGACTGGCTGTTTTCGGTACCGGGCCCTGAACGCCAACGCTTGCTCCGTGACCCACGCGTGCATCTCGTGCAAGCGGCGGTTTCACCGGGTGGCGGCAATTGCATCACGACACTCGGTTTCAATCTCGATCGACCGTGGTTTCGCGACGTGCGAGTGCGGAAGGCGATCGCGCACGCAGTGAACCGCCAGCAATTTGTCGACCGTGTCATCTTCGGCGAAGGGCGCGCGGCGGACGCGCCGATTTCGTCACGCATCGAATTCGCCTATGCCCCGGGCCTGCCGATACCGGCGTTCGACACAGCGCGCGCGTCGCAATTGCTTACGGAGGCCGGATGGCATCGTACCGGCACGGCGGTCCGGCTCGCGCGCGGCGTCGCCGGGATTGCCGATGGGACGCCGTTCGCGGTCAGTTTCAAGTCATTGCCGGGCCAGAGCGCTCATGGAGAGCTCCTGCGCGCCCAACTTCGCGTGGTTGGCATCGACTTGCGCGTGATCCCTCTCGAATCCGGGGTCTTTGCCCAGACCGTCTTCACCGCGCGAGACTTCGACACCTCGATCGCGGCGTATTGCAACGGTGCCGATCCGGAAATCGGCGTCCGCCGCCAGTATGTCTCGGCAAGCATCGCGCCGGTACCTTTTTCCAACATGGCTGGCTATCGCAATCCGGTGATCGACAGTCTTTTCGATCGGGCCGGCGCGTCGCTCATCCTCGAAGATCGGCGACGCCTCTATCGCAGCATTCAGGAAATCGCGGTGCGAGATCAGCCGTATGTCTGGCTGGTTGAGACACTGGGCACACGTGCGTATGGAGCGCGATGCCACGGGTTCAGCAGTTCATCGCGGTTCGCGGCAACCGCCAGTTGTACGCAGTGAGCCGCCGCGGCCGGACATCATCGCTTACACGGACCGTTGCTGACGGCGCGATTGCGCTCCCGACGTTCCTGCTGCTTGCTTGACCTCAGCACGCCCATCCCTCACGGAGTTCACACGTATGCGTTTCCTGTCTGCCTTCCTGGCCGTCGCAGCTGTCACTACACTCGCGACCTCATTGCGCGCGCAGGCCGCGATGCGGGTTGCGCCGAGCAGTCGTGCGACCACCGAAATTTCGCTGACTCTCGTTGACAGCGTCGCGCGCGCCGCGGCAAAACCATCGCTCATTCGGATCGACTACGGACAGCCGCACCTGCGCGGGCGGGCCCTCGGCACAGACAGCCTGGTGCCGTACGACAAGCCGTGGCGCCTCGGCTCCAACGGTGCCACCATGCTCACGACTGACGTCGATTTCGTCCTCGGCGGCGCAACAATTCCGAAGGGTTCGTGGGTCCTTCAGGCACTCCCATCGCGCGCGGGGTGGAAGCTGTTGGTGCAACGGGTCGAAGCGACGCAGACGGCAATGGCTGCGGCGATGACGTACGATCCAACCAAGGACTTCGCAAAGATCGACCTGCGTCAGAGCGTGCTTGCAACGCCACTTGAGAGCCTGTCGATGTGGTTGATCCCCTCACGCGACGCCGGCCCTCCACACGGCGAGCTGCGGCTGGCGTGGGGAACCGTTGCGCTATCCACGACGTGGTCGGTGAAATAGCAGTCGACCGTTTTGCACTGTCCCGCGCGGTTCCAATTCATGTCGAAGCCCGCACGCGCCCTGTTCGCGGTCGGTTTTTCACTCGCGTGCCGATGTTGAACGGGGACGCGCGGTCTCCGTGACTCGTCGATTCGTGGTCCGGCGATTGCTCCAGATCGCGCCGACAGTACTCGGAATTCTGCTGGTCGGGTTCGCGCTGGTCCACCTGGCGCCGGGTGACCCGGTGATGGCGTTGGCCGGTGAGCACGGCGATGCGGCGTACTACGCCTTCATGCGACACCGGTTCGGCCTCGATCTGCCGCTGCCACAACAGTTCATCGCATACGCGATCCGCGTCGCGCGCGGCGATCTGGGCTCCTCGTTTGTCTATGGGCGCAGCGTTATGGAGGTGATCGTCGAACGCATTCCGGCGACGTTGCTGCTG
>JANMWU010000014.1:0-1836 GCA_031380785.1 Gemmatimonadaceae bacterium | reverse complement strand
TGCGGCGCGCCCTGGCGACTGAACTGCGCCGCCTCCGGTCGACGATCGGCTTGGGGAGTGCTGCCGCGATTCACGTCTGAAGTCACACGCGTCACTCTCCGAACGTCGCCGGCACCCATACTGAAATTGAACCCGGCGCGCGGATGAATTCGGCGCAACCGTCGTCGTCGGTCGTGAGTACCTGATCGACATTACCTGTGGCATCGCGATACGCAGCGTTGGAATTCGGCAGCTGCATCCGTTTCGCATCAGCGTCCCGGTTTGACATCACCACCGCCACGCCGCCGCCGTGTTCGTCATCGCCCGCGCGCGTCCAGCCGATGCAATCGGGCGCATCGAAGTAGTCCTGCTGTTCGCCGTACGCGAGTTCGCGGCGAACGCGCAGCATGCGGTCGAGCAAAGGCTTGTGTGACGGCATCACGACCTCGTGCTGATCACCGTCGCGACCCGTGTCCGTGTATTGGACGCCGAAGTAATCCGCGTAGAAAACGCACGGATAGCCATCGCGACGCAACAGGATCAGGCCGTACGCGAGCGGCTTGAACCATGGCTCAACAACTGCTTCGAGCGCTTGCAGCGGCTGCGTGTCGTGATTTTCGACCAGCGTGACAGCGTGCGTGGGGTGCCGCGCAACAAGAGTGTTGTCAAAAATCTGTCGCAGGTCGTACTCGTGACCGGATGCGCTGGCGACGTGGAAGTTGTGGTGCAGCGGCGCGTCGAACAGCGTGATGCGGAATTCTGTTGTGTCGAGGAAGCCGCTGAGCACATCTACGTCGAATGACCAGTATTCTCCCACACCAAAGAGCGGCTTTCCCGTGCGCTCGGTGACCGCGTTCATCCAGTCACGGAAGAAGGTCGGTTTGATGTGCTTGACGGCATCGAAGCGGAATCCGTCAACCCCGGTGGTATTCACGAACCACTCACCCCAGTGCTCGAGCTCTCCCACAACCTCAGGGTGATCCATGTCGACGTCGCAGCCCATGAGGAAGTCAAAATTCCCCTTTTCGCCGTCCACGCCCCGATCGAACTGTTTGCCGTCGAACAGATAGATGTGATAGCCGTCCTCGTCGCTGTGATCGACGGCCTGAAAGTGGTGCCAGTGCCACTGCATGGTGGAGTGCTTACCGGCACGGCCGGGAAAGTGAAAATGAGTCCAGGCTTGTATCTCCACCGTGTCGCCGCTGATCTCCGCGCGATTTTCCGGATCGACCTGGTGAGCACGAACGGTCTCCGCCTCATCGCCGCCCATTTTGTGATTGAACACTGCGTCGGCGTAGATCCGTATGCCGCAGTCGCGGCACGCGCTACAGGCGGCAAGAAACTCGTCCCTGGTACCGTACTTCGTGCGGACCGAGCCTTTCTGGTCGAACTCACCGAGATCGAACAGGTCGTAGATGCCGTAGCCGACGTCGGCTGCGCCACCGACGGCCTTCGTCGCGGGGGGCAGCCACAACGACGTGACGCCAAGTTCCGCGAGACGCGCTGAATTGAGGCTGAGCTCTGTCCACAGCGATCCATCGGCCGGCAGATACCAATGGAAATACTGCATCATTACGCCGTTCGATTCAGACACGCGTTGCTCAGTTCGGGTTGATCGAATTTCAGCTTGGACAACGCTCGGGCGCGGTGGTGAGGTTCCAGACTATCGCAATGAGTGCGGTGACTGCTTATGTGCCGCCATCGTACCGTGATGAGTCCACCTTCATCTCTTCGCGTTGGTGGCGCGGGCGGGTGCGGCCGATGAGCAGCTCGGTCAGCAGCGCGTCGACGTCGAGCTGCGTTGCAATGTGGTAGGCAGCGCGTGTGTCTTTCCACCGGCCGACGCGCACACTCAGA
>JANMWU010000905.1:0-1694 GCA_031380785.1 Gemmatimonadaceae bacterium | reverse complement strand
CGCGGGCGTGACCGTACGATTGTTGCGGATGCCGGCTCTTGTGCATGGTTTCCTGCACATAACGACAGTGGTGCCGGCGGCGCGGGTGGCAGCGACTGCGATGGCGAAGGAGTTTCGCGCGCTGCTGAACGAGAAGCATGTCGTGCATTGACCGTCGCGCTGGCGAAAGTACCGCTACCGCAACGTCCCAGGCATCTCCGCCAGCGCATACGCCAGAATCGCCATCGCTGCCACGCAACGCCGCAGATCGGTATCACTGACCACATTCAGCATGTCGGCCGCGGTGTGGTGATACCAGAAGTAACGTGACGCATCGACGTCAAGCGCAAAACCGGGTACGCCTTCCTCGATGATCGGCCCGACGTCAGCCTCACCATCGCCCGGCACAACGGTCTTTGCACCGGCGATACGCGTCAGCTGTGCCAGCAGTGCCGCACGACGGGCCGCAGCCTTCGTGCCCTGAAAGCGAAAACCGGTTGGCCTGAAAATGCCGTTGTCGCTTTCGATCGCCGCGAAATGTCTCGCGAGCTCGGCGCGGTGCGCGTCACGATATCCGGCGCCACCACGACCGCCATTCTCTTCGTTCGTCCACAGCACCACACGAATGGTGCGACGCGGCGTGATGCCGAGTGCCTTCAGCAGCTTCACCGCTTCCCACGCGGCCACGCTGCCACCACCGTCATCCATCGCACCCTGCCCCACATCCCACGAGTCAATGTGGCCACCAATCACCACCACTTCATCCGGCAGTTCGCGGCCGCGTAATTCCGCCACCGCGTTGCGACTCGGCGCGTCAGCCAGCAACTGCGCGCTCATCACCAGCTTCACGCGAACGCGCTGCCCGCGCGCCTGCATGCGGTCGATCATCTCCGCATCTTCGATACTGAGCGCGGCGGCGGGGATCTTCGTCGCCGTAGTGTCGTAACGCATGCCACCGGTATGCGGTGACTGGATCGAGAAAGTGGCGACCGATCGAATCAAGGACGCGACAGCGCCGTGCTTCGCGGCGCGTGAGGCACCGAAACCGCGGATCTGTACCGCCACATCGTAGCCGGAGAACGGCGCTGAATCTTTCGGAAACGGGATGTTGAACAGAACGATCTTTCCCGCCGCTTCCGACTGGCGCCTTTCGAGTTCGTCGAACGAATGCACGACCATCACATCTGCCGTGATGCCGTCCGGGCCAGCGCCGATGCTGCCGCCAAGGCCGAGCATGTGCAGCGGCGCTTCACGCGGTGCGACAAGCGTTGCCGATTCCACGCCGCGCACCCAATGCGGCACCATCACCGGCTCGCCACGCACATTGGCAAATCCGTCCTGCTGCATCTCGGCGAGCACCCAGTCGATCGCCTGCTCGAGCGCCGCGGATCCGCTGAGTCGATGCCCGAACCCGTCGACCAGTGCGCCGAGTCGGCGGTATGGGCCCGAATCAGCAAGCGCCGCGGCGGTGATGCGACGGGCGACTGGCGCCAGACGAGCGATATCGGCGGCAGTCTGCGCGTCGGCCGGCGTGGTCGAAAGTGCGAGAGCGAGTGCGGCACAGACTGCAGGTGGAAGACGACGCATTTTTACACAGGAAGAAAGTGTCTGTGGCGCGACGGTCGCAGAATTGTACCCCGGCGCGTCAGCGGCAGACTGTCTCCCGCGAGATACTCGTCGGAGAGAATGCCGCGCTACGCGGTCCGCCAGCTCAC
>JANMWU010000892.1:0-2285 GCA_031380785.1 Gemmatimonadaceae bacterium | reverse complement strand
GTGCGCGGGGCTGCAGCTCCCTGACGGCGTTGCACGCGTCATCGCCGCGGATACAGATCCGGTCCGAGTACCACGTCCGCGCTGCGCCAAGCCGCATCGAACGCACTCTTTGCGGCGGTGGCAGCACTGCTGTGTTCTGCTTCCAGACTCAGAAACACGCCATACAGCGAACGCGGATTTCCAACGTGCTTCAGCAAATCCGCTTTGAACGTGTGTTCTGCCTCGGATGCCTTGCCGGCCGCCAGCAGGGAGGCGCCCAGTCGCTCGCGTTCGGGGAGCAGCCAGTCCGGCGGCTCATTGTATCCGAGCTTGTCCTCTGCTCGCACAGCCTCGCGGAACGCCGCGATCGCGCCGGCGGCATCGCCTTTCGCTTGGCTCACGCGCGCGGCGAGATCGGACGCTGCCACCGCCAGCACATCGCCGCCCCAGTTCACTGGCCCCACCATCGCGTCCTTCGGCACGCGCGCGATGCTGCGCCGCAGTGAGTCGAGTTCCGCTGCCGCCTCAGCCACTTTGTCGGTCTGCGCGAATGCAGCGCCACGCGCCCAGTGATACAGGCCACTCTGAATTGAGCGTGTCGGAGCCGGCGCTTTCACTGTCAGGATCGCGGCCCATTCACCAAACCGCGCCAGCACCAGCAGTTCCTGCGCCGCGAACGGTTCCAGCATCGCCATCTGGTCTGCCGCCGAATCCACCAGGGCTGCCGTGCGCTGCGCCGCGCGTCGCGCCTCGGTGAAGTTGCCACCATACATCGCGGCCGCCGATTCGAACTGCAGGTTGTGCCCGTAGTACGTCATCGCATAAAAGGCCCGTTCTGGCGCACGCTTGAAGTACGCCTCATCCACCGCGGCAGCGTCGGCATTGCTCTTCGCCGCTTCGGCAAACTGACCGGTCCGGATGTAGATGTGCGCCGGCATATGGACGAGATGGCCGGCGCCGGGCACCAGTGTCTGCAGTCGCTTTGCGGCGGCGTTGGCGCGACCGGGCGTGGTCGATGCCTCGACGGCGTGCACATAGTAATGATTTGCGCCAGGATGCCGATCGTATGCTCGCAGAACGCCTTCGAGCGTGGCGACGATCGCCGGCGTCCACGATTCCGGTGTGCCGTCCGACTTGTAGAGTTTCCACGGATGCAGATTCATCATGCTCTCCGCATACAAGGTGGCTACATCCGGGTCGTCGGGAAATCGCGTCGCGAGCGCACCCATCGCCTGTGAATACGCCTGCTCGCGCGGAAGTTGATCGCCCTCTGGATCGGCGACGTAACGCTTGCCCAGCGCCGCCACCAGCCCCTGCTCGACCGCACTGCCATTCGACGCGAGCCGGAGCGCGTCGGCGAGGTGCGTGTATGCCTTTGCCAGCCGATCGGCCGGGGCAGGGTCGTTGATGTTGGTGCCGAGCGCCAATGCCATGCCCCAGTGCGGCATCGGCGACCTGGGGTCCAGCGCTGCCGCGCGCGCGAACGACGTGAATGCCTCTTCGTGATTGAAGCCGTACAGCAGGACGAGGCCTTCCTCGAAGAACCGCTGCGTCTTGGCGCTGCTCGTCAGAATAGGGCGACGATACACTCCGAGATCACCGAAGAGCGTCGCGCCTGCGGCCTGTGCCGCGATGACGTGTGCGGAGTCTCTGGCACTGGCCGATGGGCGCGGTGTTTCGCGGGCGCATGCTGCCGTCACGCCAAGTGTGGCAGCCGAGAGGCACAGCGCGCGCAGCGACGTCATGTGTCACCTGGCCTGGAAGATTTGTCGTGCGGCGCAACTTCCCGGCGGGGAGCGTATCTCGCTGCTCGCGGACCGACAAGGAGGAGCACGCCCCAGCCAGCCCAACTGCCGAGTCATGCCGGTCATTGTCGAGAAACCGGACGCGGCTCCGACTACTGTGCAGCCGATGATTGTCGGTGCCTCGATCACTTTCTCTCTGGAGCTCCGCTCATGTCGACACCCACGATCCGCCCATTCCTCTGGTTCGGTCAGAACGCCGAAGCGGCCGCCAACTTCTACGTGTCGGTCTTCAGGAATTCGAAGATCCTCAGTGTCATGCCTTCGCCCGATCCAAAGACGCCGATGGGTGTCGAACTCGAGATCGACGGCCAGCGCCTCATCGCATTCAACGGCGGTCCGCACTACAAGCTCACTGAAGCGGTGTCGCTGATGGTGCACTGCGAAACGCAGGAGGAGGTCGATTATTTCTGGCAGAAGCTCACGTCCGACGGCGGTGCAGAGAGCCGCTGCGGCTGGCTGAAGGACAGATTCGGATTGTCGTGGCAGGTCATACCGAAGGCG
>JANMWU010000883.1:0-1792 GCA_031380785.1 Gemmatimonadaceae bacterium | reverse complement strand
GCGCTGACTGACATCGCCTTCGCGTAGCTCGCGGCCTGCACGCTGTCGCCGCGCATGGCGTATGCCGTGCTGACGGTGCCGAGCGTGGCTGGATCGAGCTGAATGGCCGTGGCGCGCTCACCATACTCGATGGCCTTGTCGGCAGCACCGCGCGCGAGTGAGGCCCGGGCCAGTCCGCCCAGCACCCGAATGTCATCGGGGTGAATCGCAAGGCCGGCCTGAAAGGCCTGCTCGGCCGCGTCGACCTTTCCGGCGCGCAGTTCGAGTTCACCGAGGCGGTAGCTGAACCACGCCCGCTGCTCGCGCGGCAGGTCGTCACGTTCGCCAACGTCGTGAATCGCCCGCACGAGATACTGACGTGCGAGGTCGATGCGACCGGTGAGTTCGTACCAGCGCGCAAGGCGGGCGCCAATTGTGAATTGCTGCGTGCCGACGTTGACGGCCTTGAAATGAGTCGTCGCCGCGTCGTACTGGCCGAGCTCGAGTTCGATTTCACCGAGCAGCGCCAGGTGTGTCGGTGTGACGGGATCGATGGAGTCGGCGCGCATCGCCATATCACGCGCGCCCACGAAGTCGTGGCGCGCCATTCTGATGCTCGCCAGCAGCGCCAGCGCCTGGGAATTCCGCTGCGTTCGGAGCGACGCCGAGTTCTGCGCCAGCGACTCCGCCTTGATCAGATCGCCCTGCGATCCGGTCGCACGAGAACGCGAGTATAGCATGCCGGCCAACGTGAAGCGGTCCATCGCGCTCGACGTGTCTTCAATGGTGCGACGGGTATAGAAAGCAATGTCGCTGTCGCGGACCGCCGTTTCGCTGACGGACGTCGGCGCTACGTCCACCGGCGTTGCCCTGCGCACGACTTCGAGCGCCTGCACCGCCCGATCGTTGTGCCGGTAAAGGGCCACTGAAGCCAACGCGGCCAGAGCTACGCCGGCAATCAAAGCGGACGATGAGATGCGACGCGTCATCAGATTCAGAAAGTGAGGGTGTCGCCGCCGCGACGCATCGGAGTGTTTGATGCGTCGCTGCGACAGCAGTGTTCGGGCAAATCAGTACGTCGGTGCTGCCATGTACGGGAACCGCGTCAGGAACGCCTTGTCATTCGCCGGCACGTTGTCAGTGCAGAGCGGGAGCTGACCATTGTCGCAGTACGCGCCATCGGGGCTCACAACCTTGCCAAAGACCGCCGAGAGGGCGGCGTCAACGACGTCGTCGCTCAACTTGCGACCACCCCAACCATTCGCGAGCGCCCATGACAGCCAGCCGGCAGTGGCCGGATTGCGTGACGACTCGACGATCAGCATGTCGGGATACAGCACCGCGCCCAGCTTGTTGGCGACGACGGGCTGGTTCGGGCGGAAGGTGTTGATGAACGCCAGGCTCTGCGCGCCGAATTCCGCCGTGTTGTACGGCTGCGTGCGGTTGTAGCGATCGTGATTGGCCTTGACGATCGTCACTTCACTGACGAGCGGATTGCCAAGGAATTCAACCGGCTCATACACAGGGCCGTTATGCGACCATTCGTGATCCTCGTTCATGATCGAGGCGGTGATCTGCGGCTGATCCGTTGACGGATCGGTGGCGGCCGTCTTGCTGTCGGAACAGCCGACGAAAGCGAAAGAGACGCCGAGTGCGATTGCGGTGGTGAGGCGCTGGCTGACACGCGCCGTTCCCGCGGAATGCCTTCCGAACATGTGATGTTGCTCCTGAATCTGAAGGAATCGGTGGATGTGGCGCGAACTCAACTACGACGCTTGCTGGTCGTGCCCCAGACGCCGAAGCGGCCGTTGGT
>JANMWU010000882.1:0-3325 GCA_031380785.1 Gemmatimonadaceae bacterium | reverse complement strand
TTCGCACCATCGATACTGCTCCGCGATGGTGCTGCATCATGTAGTTCAGGAACAGATGATCAAACTCCGCACCGCGCGCAGCGTCGAGCTCTTTCAACTGCGCGTCGGACAGCATGCCGGGCATCATCGCGGTGCCGGTTGTGCCATGCATCATCGAATGATCCATGCCCGGCATCGATTCCATTGCCCCGGCGGCCGGCTTCTTCACCGCAGAAACGACGTGACCCATCGAATCAATGGTCATCGGATCGTGATGCCGATCCATCAGCCACATGCGCATGGTGGTGATCTCGTCAGACTGCGCGTTGATGATGCGCGCGGTCAGACGCTGCACCGCCGGCGATGCGCCGTGTGTCGGCGCCCAGCGCGATATCACGATCGCCTGCGCATGATGGTGAATCATGCCGCTCATGAAATCGATGTCGGCTTGCGTGTACGGCAGGCGTGCGGAGTCAGCTTTGGCGCGAGCCATTGCGCCAGCGGCGCCCATCACAAACGTATCTGGCGGGCGGGCGTGAGAACCGGCGCAACCAGCGATGAGCAGCGCTGCGACCGCGGACAGGAATGGAATGCGAAGGTCGATCATCCGGGGGTTGGCGCGCGGGAAATCCTTGGATCAGTCACGAATGACGCGTGACGCATTGCAAGATACCGCATGAGCCGGCGATAACGTTCGTGGCAGAGCTCGGCAGATCAGGCTGCCGTTCGCTTCGGCCGGGGCGACGAGAGGGGCGTTGTCAGGGTTCGTCGGTGCGCTGATTTGGTGACGAGGTTTTCGCGGGTCGGAGCCATCGTTTCGGATGCGCCCTTGCCGACTTCCTCGCTGCCCGAGCAGACTATGTCCATGCCTGTCACCCGTCGCTGGACCGCTGACGACGTCCGTGCGCTCATCCGCGAGGATCGCGCGTGGCCGCGGTACGAACTCATCGACGGTGAGCTGATCGTGACGCCCGCGCCACGTTCACCGCACCAGATCGCCGTCAGTGAGTTCCACTTTCTGTTGTTCGGTTATCTCCAGCAGAACGGGGTCGGAATCGTGCTGACGTCACCGTATGATCTCGAGCTGAAGCCCGGGACTATCACCCAGCCCGACGTCTTTGTCATGCCGGACTACGCGGGGTTCGACGGTGTGGAACTCGCAACGGCGGAAGCGACAGACGTACGAGAGTTGCTCCTGGCAATTGAAGTGTTGTCACCGGCGTCAATCCGTACTGATCGCGTAGTGAAACGGGATTTTTATCTCGCGAACGGCGTTATCGACTACTGGATTGTTGATCTGGACGCACGCATCGTGGAACGTTGGAGGCCCGCGCAGGAAACCCCTGAAATTCTGCGCGCCACAATGGAGTGGGCGCCGGCAGGACGCGATCCGCTGCGCATCGACCTGCCTGCACTCTTCGATCGCGTAGAAGCCAGCAGCGTTGCTGTGGAACGCTTCGTTCGTGTAAAGGGTCATGAGCAGCGGCGTGTCGGCCGTCCTGATGGCGATGACATCTGAGTGCCGGCCGATAGGGCATTGAAACCTGGCTGGCCTGATGCCGGTACTTTCGGGCACCACTCCTTGCCCCGGATTTCTCATGATCGCGTCCCGACGTCAGCTCGTCTGCGCGGCGTTTCTGCTGCCACTGTCACTCACGGCTCAGCCGCAGCCGCGCGGCGTGGCCGCCTCCGATTCCCTCGTCGTCACCACCGAGTGGCTCGCCGCACATCTCAGTGATCCGTCAGTCGTAGTGGTCGAGGTAACACATATGGAAGGTCCGCGCGGCCCGCACATTCCGGGTTCACGCGCGTTGTTCTACCGCAACATGACCGTCACCCGCGACGGCCTGAGCACCGAACTGCCACCCGCCGATTCGCTCAAGGCACTCATCGAGCGCCTCGGAATTTCGACCGCCAGCCGCGTGGTCGTCTACGCCAGCGAAGCGCCCATGGCGACGCGCATGCTGATGTCGCTCGACTACCTCGGCCATCGCAAGTTCTCATATCTCGACGGCGGGCTGCCGAAATGGACGTCTGAACAACGCGCCGTCACGACGGATGCCGAGCCAACGGTGACGCGCGGCAGCATGACCATCGCGCCGCGGACTGATCTCGTCGTCAGCGCCGACTGGCTGTCACCGCGCGTCGGAAAACCGGGCATCGCACTGATCGATACCCGCACCGATGGTGAGTACAACGGCACTGGCAATCGCAGCGGCATGCCGAGTGCGGGACATCTCGAAGGTGCGCGACAGCTCGAGTGGGAATCGCTGTTCGAAACATCGAACGGATTGCTGCTGAAGGATCGCGCAACGCTGCGTCGCCTGTTCGCCGATCGCGCGAAAGCGAGCGATGTGGTCGTGACATACTGCTGGGTCGGATATCGCGCCAGCGCAACGTATTTCGCCGCACGCGTGCTCGGCCTCGACGCGAAATTCTACGACGGCTCCTATCAGGATTGGCAAATCAGAAAGTTGCCGACGAAGGCCGGCGCAACGCCGTAAGCGCACGCTTAACATCCAGGCACCGACCACGTCTGCATCGGTAGCACACTGCAGCGCGAAGGTCCACGCGCGCGGTCCAACCTGGAGTGCATATGCGCACAATAACATCGCTGGCAACGTCGCTGACCTTGGCCGGCACGCTCACTCTCACCGGCTGCTTCGCGAGTGCCGGACCGCGTCCGGGTGTGGTTTATGCCCGCTACGCGCCGCCCGCTGCCGTTTACGAAGTCGCGGCCGTCTCGCCTGGCGCCGGCTACATCTGGATCCCAGGACATCACGAGTGGCGCGGTCAGAACTACGTCTGGAGTGGCGGCAGATACGAATTGCCTGGTCGCGGATTTCGTCGTTACGAACCGGGGCGCTGGCGGCACGATCGCGGTGGATGGTACTGGAGCGACGGCCGCTGGCGTTGATGCGCACACGGTGAATCGGTGAAACGGGGCCCGACGGTGAATTAGCTTGACTCGCGCGCGACGACGCTCGCGTAAGCTCTGCCCACCGCTGGACCCCGTCTCGCCGAGGAGCTGTGATGCGCCTACGAGTAATCGCTGGCCTGTGCGCCGCGCTGATTGCAACCACCGCCGCCGCGCAGGACGCCCCGCCGAAATCACCGTTTCTCTGGCAGGAAGCGATGATCCCAATGCGCGACGGTGCGAAGTTGCAGACCGTCATTCTCACGCCCGCCGGTCAGAGCGGACCGCTGCCGATTCTGCTGCGTCGCTCGCCGTACGGCGTGCCGGATCGCGCGCCGCAGGAGATACCGACGAACCTGAAAGAGCTGGCGGCTGACGGTTACATCTTCGTCGTTCAGAATTTGCGCGGCCGCTTCAAATCAGAAGGCG
>JANMWU010000864.1:0-1514 GCA_031380785.1 Gemmatimonadaceae bacterium | reverse complement strand
GGCCGTGACGTTGCAGCCGCGCGTGCGCGCATCGGCCATGATGCGGAGCACGCTGTCGGCCTTGCCCCACACATCCACGCCGAGCGCCTTGATGTGGCCGATGTTGGCCGTCAGGCCCGATTCGCAGCCGATGCGGATGCTTTCGCGCACCGACGCCAGGAGTCCGATGGTATATGAACTCTCGTCGCGCTGATGCGTGTCGTACACACCGCCGTACGGCTTCGCGGCTGATACCACGGCGATCACCTCGTCGGTGCTGGCGTAGCTCTGCGGTGCGTAAAACAGTCCTGATCCCACGCCGAATGCGCCTTCGCGCATCGCCTGCGTGATCAGCGCACGCATGGCATCGATTTGCGCCGCCGTGGCTGCAGCGGCGGAGGCACCCAGGACTTCGCTGCGCGCAGTTCCGAAGCCGGCCATGACGTACGTGTTGGTTCCCAGTCCCGCATGCTCCGATGCATCGAGCACGCGCGTCACATCGAGCGGCCCTCGACCATCAGCGCCGAGGACCACCGTCGTTACGCCTTGCATCAATGCGGGGATGTTCAGGCGCGCGGTGCCGTCGAGATCCGGCAGCCCTTCGTACGAATGCGTGTGCGGATCGATGAAGCCTGGCGACGCGATCAGGCCATTCGCGTTGATGCGGGTCGAGGCGCGAAGGCCGGCGGGTGCAGCGCCGACAAAAGCGATACGGTCGCTGCGGATACCGATGTCGGCGCGGCGAGCAGGTGAGCCGGTGCCGTCGTAGACCCTGGCGCCGGTGATGAGGACGTCGAGCTGCTGCGCGGAGAGCGGTGCGACCTGGAGCGCAATCGCCGCCAGCGACAGCTGCGCGCTACGCCGGACAAATCTGAGCATGGCGGACGTGTCGTGAGAGGAGATGTGGCGCCGATCGGTGGGGTGCACTGGTCGGGAAGCATAGCGCGTGAAGCGGCAGCGCTTCGCTGCCGACCGCACAGTAGCATTTTATTATCAACCTGTCATAACAAATACGTTGATGTCGCAGGCGAATCGAAGTCGATCCCGATGACTGTGACGGTCATCGAACGGAACCTGGTGCTCCAGGGTCAGACGGCTGGCGGCGTCCTCACCCTCGTGCTCGATCGCCAGAATGAAGGTGGCGTGACCAAGCTCACGAGCGGCACCTGGACGCTGGGCAAGGCGCATGGTCAGCTGCGTGGGCGGGTTCAGCCCTGAGCGGCCTGAGCGGTCGCTATTTTGACCGGGATCACCTCCTCGTCCGGACTGATCCCTGTGCCAACTGTTCGTCCTCCATCCAGTAAGCACCACGACGTATTCGCCACGCTCCTGAAGGAAATTCAGAGCGGGCGCTGGAAGGAGGGCGAGCGGTTGCCAAGCGAGGCGGTGCTGGTCGAACGCTTCGGCCATTCGCGCATCACCATCGGTCGCGCACTGCGCGATCTGCAGTCGTCAGGAGTGATCACGCGACGCGCCGGGTCAGGGAGCTTCGTCGCCCGCGCCAAAGAGGGTTCGGGGCACTCATTCGGACTGCT
>JANMWU010000804.1:0-2627 GCA_031380785.1 Gemmatimonadaceae bacterium | reverse complement strand
TTCCTTCACGCGGCGCCGGAGGGTGGTCGGTTCAACGGCCCGCAGCTCGGCGCGTGGTACGCCGCGCGCGATCTGCAGACTGCTATCAGCGAGACGATCTACCATCATACAAAGCGGCTGACAGCGTCAGCGATGGGCTTCCACGCCACGATCACGATGCGTGAACTGGTCACCACACTGGGCGCACGGTTGATCGATCTGCGCGGCCGTCAGTCGGAATTCGCTGGGCTGTACGACCCGGACGACTACACCGCGTCGCAGAAATTCGGTGAGGCGCGCCGCGAGGCAGGCGACATCGGCATCGTGTGGAACAGCGTGCGACGGTCCGACGGTGAATGCGTGGTGATCTATCGTCCGCGCCTGTTGCTGCCGGTCACGCAGGGGCGGCACCTCGAATATCGCTGGCACGGGTCGCCTGACCCCGAAGTGCTGCGACTCGAGTCTATAAGCTGACGTGCTGCACCGACGGATGACGCAAGCGGATGCGACGTGTGCACCAATGGGGCAGCGTGCTCCACTGGTGCACACGTGACGCGACAACGAGCGCGCGCGCGCGTTATCGGTCAGCCTATCCTATAGTCGCGTTGCGACGAAATTGATCGTCGCGATTTCCTTCTGAGGGGGTGTACGCACATTCCAGTACAGATATGTGAACGTGATCGTCCCCTGAGCCGTGTTGCCCGTGAACGTCACATCGGTGGCGATTGTCATGCGTGGCTTCGCAAACTGAAATTCGAATCCGGGTTGCGGTGGTGCAAATCGATCCCAGCAGTACTGCACTGTGAGTCCGGTCACGCGCCCACTGGTGGCAGTACCGGTGCGCAAGAACGACTAACTGTCGTCTTTGCAATAGGGTTCCGGTGTGATCTGAATCGCACGGACCACGTTCCAGTCATATACCCTTGGTGCCGGATCCATACGCAGATCGGCACCTCTGAACACAGTCGATGCAAACGTGTTTTGGTTGAGCGGATAGTTGACGGTGGCAGTCGTGAGTGACGCAGCTTCGAGTAGGTAGAGCCCCTCGGGAGATATGCGGTTGGGGAGTCCAAACGGTTTGAACGGCTGCTCAACGAGGCGGATTCCCCCCTGAGTGCCGCCGTTGCTCATGCGGGTGAGGCGCGTGCTGTCCACGCGCCAGGACTCGCCGTGGTCTTCGATCGGCCCTTGATAGGTGATGGCCAGGTTCATCGTCGTGAATTTCCAGGCGATGATACCGCCACCGATTGTTGCGGTGGTCGAGGCTTTTGCCACCGGCTGTCTGCTGGTTTTGCCGACCGCAGCAACCGCCCCGTCGGGCCCTATTCCCCCGGCAGCGGTGTCACCACCAGCACGGCCGTGATCACCAGCACCAGCAGCGCCAGCGCCAACTCAGTCACCAGCGATTTCCGCAGTGCCGACACGCTCGCCTCACACGCCATTTGCGGTCCGAGCCGCCGCCAATTGAGCGCGCCGAGCAAAACGATCACGCTCACGATGATCGTCTTCGCGAGCACATAGCGCCCCCATTCCTCGCGCCACAGATCGCTCAGGTCGCGCAGGTGCAGCCCAGTCGCGACGCCACCGCTGCCGATCAGCAGCGCAGCACCCGGCAACGCGATCGGCGGCACCAGTGGCACCAACATGCGCAGGCGAACTTCCGCCAGCGCCGCGCGGTAAGGCGCAACAACGCCGTCAGCATTCGGCAGTGCGATGCCAAGCCACCCAATCACGCCCAGCGCACCGAGCCAGACGCTCGCGCCAACCACATGCGCGATGTCAGCGCTCACGGCCAGCGCCGTGTACTCCTCGCTGCCAATTGCGTGACCCAGCAGTGCGGGTGTGACGCAGAGGCCAAGCGCACCCACCGCCGCCAGCAGCCACCACACCGTTGTAGGTGTCGAGGCACGCGGTGCCCGCGATGCAAACACGCACCCGACGCCCGCCACCAGCATGGCTGCGCACTGCCACAGAAATCCGGTCCCCCACGTGGTGGACATCAGCAGTGCATTGACACCGTGCAGAATCGGGTCGCCCGGTGATTGCAGCGCCAACACCTGATCTGCCAACCGCAGAAGCGACGCGGGGATCAGCGCCAGTACAGCACCAATCCCCAGGCGTGCCGCATCGCGTGCGATCGCATGTGTTGTGTCATCATCGGTCGGCACGCGCGGGATCAGCACCAGTCCCACCGCGCACACGCCTGCGATCAGCAGCGTGGCGATGAACGTCACCCATCGCGCAACGATCCACTCCACTGTCGCGCTGCGATCAGCGCGGTGGGCCGACGTCGAACGGGATCACGCCGTTGAGCACATGGCCGTCGCGTGCCATTGTGCGCCACACCACTTCGTAGTGACCCGAGGCCAGCGCCGCACCGACCGGTGCCGTGATCGGCGAGGTTGCCGCGGCATCGCGCGACAGCGGTGCCAGGGCGCGCTCCACTACCGCCGCGCCGGTGCCGGACTTCACCTTGATCGACGTGACAGTGAGCTCCGGACGCTGCGTGAACCAGAGCTTCACCTGCGTCGGCGAGGCTGCGAGTTTGTCATTCGCGAGTGGCTCACTTTTTATCAGCTTCAGGTGCCGCGCCGCAGCGCCCGCAAGCATCGGTGCGACGGCGAGCAGCGCAATCGCGACAGCTCCAC